>CAYXXL010000088.1:0-10026 GCA_964469025.1 uncultured Fibrobacteria bacterium | reverse complement strand
GTGGCCACGCCCATGTCCGAGGAGACCTTGACGGTGGAGACCGTGACGAACCCGATGCGCGGGTCCTTCAGGCCTTCCAGGAGGAGCTGGGAGAACTCGCGCCGGATCTGTTCCCCGACCGAAGTGGTGCGGCTCGCGCCGCTCCGCCTCGCACCGCGGTTCACGCCGACACCCGCGGGCGGCTCACGCCTTGGTGTCCGACAATTTCCGGGCGACCTCGAACTGCCGGAAGAAGGCGATGACGTCCCCTTCCTTGTAGTCGTCGAAGTTGTCCAGGCCGATGCCGCATTCGAAGCCGGAGCGGACTTCGGTGACGTCGTCCTTGAAGCGCTTGAGCGTGATGACCTTGGATTCGGCCACTTCCACGCCGTTGCGGTACACGCGGGCCTTGGCCTTGCGCTCCACCGTCCCCGACTGCACGTAGCAACCGGCCACCGCTCCCTGCTTGGGCACCCGGAAAACCGCCCGCACTTCGGCCTCCGCCGAGACCTCTTCCTTGATCTCGGGCTTGAGCATGCCCTCCATCGCCTTGCGGATGTCGTCCACCACTTCGTAGATGATGCGGTAGGACCGGATCTCCACGCCTTCGCGGCTGGCGAGCTCGCGGGTGTTGGCGTCGGGACGCACGTGGAAGGCCACGATGATGGCGTCGGAGGCGGCGGCAAGCATGACGTCGGCTTCCTTGATGCCTCCCACGGCGCGGGACAGGATCTGCACCCGCACTTCCTTGGTGGTCAACTGCTCCAGGGAGGCCGCGATGGCCTCCACGGAGCCGTCCACGTCGCCCTTGACGATGACCCTGAGCGTCTGCTGCTCCTCGCCGGCGGCGATCTTGTTGGAAAGGTCTTCCAGCGACATGCGCTGGGCCCGGCGCAGTTCGCGCTCCTTCTGGGCGCGCAGGCGTCGACCGGCGATCTCCCTGGCCTCCCGGTCGTCGTCCATCTGCAGGAAGGTGTCTCCCGCCTGCGGAACGCCGTCGATGCCCAGCACCTGGACCGGGACAGAGGGCCCGGCCTCATCGCGGGGGTTGCCGCGTTCGTCCATCAGTTGACGGATCTTGCCGGCGTAGGAGCCCACCAGGATGGCGTCCCCGACGCGGAGGGTTCCTTCCTGGACCAGCATGGTGGCGATGGAGCCCTTGCCCTTGTCCAGGCGGGATTCGATGACGGTTCCCTTGGCCCGCACCGTGGGATTGGCGCGCAGACCCAGCACCTCGGCCTCCAGGAGGAGGGCGTCGAGGAGCTTGTCCATGTTGGTCCCCTTCTTGGCGGAGATTTCCACGCACTGGACCTTGCCGCCCCACTGTTCCACCTCGATGCCGTAGGCGCCCAACTGGGCGCGGACGTTGTCGGGGTTGGCGGCGGGGAGGTCGATCTTGTTGATGGCGACCACGATGGGCACGTTGGCCGCGCGGGCGTGGTCGATGGCTTCCTTGGTCTGGGGCATCACGTTGCTGTCCGCGGCCACCACCAGCACCACGATGTCCGTCACCTTGGCGCCGCGGGCGCGCATCGCGGAGAACGCCTCGTGTCCGGGCGTGTCCAGGAAGGTCACCGTGCCGTGGTCGGTCTTCACTTCGTAGGCGCCGATGTGCTGGGTGATGCCGCCGGCCTCGCCGGTGATCACGTGGGTCTTGCGCAGGTAGTCCAGGAGCGACGTCTTGCCGTGGTCCACGTGGCCCATGACGGTGACGATGGGCGAGCGGGGACCGTCCGCGGACTCTTCGCCGAGGTATTCCTGCGATTCGCCGATGTCCTCGGCGTATTCGTCCATCAGGATCGCCTGGAACCCGAACTCGTCGGCGATGATGCCGATGGTCTCGTGGTCCAACCGGGCGTTGATGGTCACCATGAGACCCATGCCCATGGCCTTGGCGATGACCTGGGCCGGCGCCACGTTCAAGAGGTTGGCCAATTCCGCGATGGTGATGAATTCGGCGACCTTGAGGACCTTCTTCTCTTCCCCTTGGTCTTCCATGTGACCGCCGCCGCCGCGGGCGTAGCGGCGCTGGATCTTGCCCCGATCCAGCGAAACCATCACCTTGTTGACGTTCTGCTGCGTCTGGTAGAAGATCTCGCTCTCGATCTGGTCCTTGGTCTTGCGCTTGCGGCCTGCGGTGCCCTTGCCGACGGGCGCGCCGAACGCTCCCGCCTGCTGGCCGGGTTGGAGCGTGCCTTGGCCGGGAGTGCCGGTTCCGGGAGGTCCGCCGAATCCCGGACGGGGACCACCCGGTCCTCCGCGGTAGGGATTGCCCGAAGGCGGTGCGCTGCGGTAGGGTCCCTGCTGACCGGGAGCTCCGCCGCGATACGGCCCGCTCTGGCCAGGCCTGCCACCTTGGTAGCCACCAGGGCCGGCGGGGCCGGCGGGGCCTCGTCCATCGGGACGCGGACCGACGCCTGCCGGACGGGCACCGACGGAAACTCCGCGGTCGGGCCGACCGTCGCGCGGGGGGCCGTTGCGGTCGGGCCGGCCATCGCGACCCAACGCTCCGGGAGCGGCTGGTGCGCCGGGGCGTCCGGCCGCGGGGGCACCGGGAGCTCCCGTCGGGCGCTCCCCACCGGGGCCGAAGCCCGGGCGAGGTCCGCCCGTGATGCCGCGCGGGGTTGGCTGGTAGGATGCGGCCGCAGCCGGGGGACGAGGCCTGTCCGGCCGGTCCGGATTGAAGGAAGGCTGCCGACGTACGGGTGCCGTCAGGGCGGGGCGGATCGAGTCCGCTGCGGTCGAGGCAGGTACCGGTGCCGCGGGAGGTGGGGCCTGGGTCGGTGCTTGGACCACCGCAGGAGCAGGAGGCGGGACCTGGGGCGAGGGTGGCGTGGCCACCGGAACCGGCTTGGGGGCGGGTGTCGGCACGGGAGCTGCGACAACTTCGGCGGCGGCGGACGGCACAGGAGCATCGGGTGCCGAATGAAGACCTGGTGTCGGAGGGGGAGCGGGTACCTGCCCGGGTTCGGCTTCGGCCTTCTTCCTGGGAGCGGCCTTCTTGGGCTTGGGTTCCCCCGAGGCTTCGCCGGTCGCTTCGGCTTTCTTCTTGGGAGCGGCCTTCTTGGGCTTGGATTTCCCGGTCTTCGCGCGCTCGTCCTCGAGGACGGGACGGATCTTGTCCACCCAGGCGCTCTCGATGGGCGAAAGGACGGATCGCACCTCGAACCCGGCATCCTTCAGATGCTTGAGGACGGATTCCTTGGCGATCTCGAACTCGGTCGCTACATCGGTGATTCTGGTCTTGCTCACGAAGCCTCTCTCTCGGTGTATTGGTGCGACGGTGGCTGGATCCGGGCCGCTCATTCGGCGGCGACGTTCTCCTCCACGGTCCCCTTCTCTTCCTGCACTTCCGGCTCTGGTGCCGCCGCGATGGCCGATTCCGGCTCGACGGGCGGCTGGACCGCCGCGGGTACCGGTGCCGGTTCACCCAGGATGGAACAGCGTTCCTCCTCTGGCAACTGGGCGAATTCATCTTCCCCGAACACGTCCAGCTCCTTGCCCAGGAGCTTGGTGGCCAGCTTCACGTTCTGGCCCTGGCGGCCGATGGCCAGGGAAAGGTCGTCGTTGGCCACCACAACCACGAAGCGCGCTCCACCGACTTCGAAGACCTTCTTGATCTCGGCAGGCGCGAACAGGCGCCGCACGTAGATCTGCATGTCCTCGGTCCAGTGGATGATGTCGATGCGCTCGTTGGAAAGCTCGCGCACGATGGCCTGGACTCGGTTGCCGCGCATGCCCACGCAGGCCCCCACCGGATCGATGCGCTCGTCCCTGCTGGAGACGCTGATCTTGGCGCGGAAGCCGGGATCGCGGGCGACAGCGCGGATCTCGACGATCTCGTCGTAGATCTCGGGCACTTCCAGCTCGAAGAGCTTGGCGAGGAATTCCGGATGGGTGCGCGAAAGCACCACCTGCGGACCCTTGGAGTTGTTGGAGACGTCGCAGATGTAGGCGCGGATGCTGTCGCCCTGCCGGTAGCGCTCCTTGCGGATCTGCTCGCGCAGCGGCACGATGGCTTCGGTGCGCCCGAGGTTCACCAGGATGTCGCCGCGGTCCACCTGCTGGACGGTTCCCGTCACGATGGTCCCGATGCGGTCGCGGTAGTCGTCGAAGACGCGCTGGCGTTCCACTTCCCGCACGCGCTGGGTCAGGCTCTGCTTGGCGATGGAGATCGCGGCCCGACCGAATCCCGCGATGGGAATCTCGTGCTCCAGGGTTTCGCCGATCTGGATGCCGGGGCGGAACTCCCTGGCCTGCTCCTCGAGCATGTACTTCTCGTCCAGGACCAGCGCGTCCTCCGCGCTCACGTCGGCGGGGAGGTCGGGGAGATCGTCCACCACTTCCACGCGCAGGAAGGCGCGGATGCTTCCGCGTTCGCGGTCGATGTCGACCTCGATGTTCTTCTGGATCCCGGTGTACTTGCGGGCGGCCTGCACGAGCGACGTGCGCAACGTCTGCAGGACCACGTCCATGCCGATGTTCTTCTCCTTGGCGACTTGGCCCAAGGCCTCGACGATGTTGACTTCAGGATCCTTGGTAGCGGCTCTAGGCATGTTCAATCCTCGAAACGGACATCGACGCGGGCCAGTTGGACCGCGGTGAAAGGAATGCGCACCTGCGCCGTGCCGTCTTCCGGCGCGAGCAAGGCGCTGTGTTCGTCGCTCTCGACGAGGCGACCGATCCATTGGACCCGTCCCTCGACTTCCACGGAGAGGTGCGCGCGCACCCATTCCCCGGCACGCCGAGCCCAGTCCCGCGGCGTCCGCAGGGGTCTGTCGAGTCCCGGAGAGGAAACCTCGAGCGTGTATGGGTTTTGGAAGTCTTCATCGGCATCGAGCAAAACGGAAATGTGGTGGCTTGCCTGGGAGCAATCGTCCAGGGTGATCCCGCCGGGCTTGTGCAAGTAGACGCGAAGCACTTCCCTGCGCCCTGCCCGGAAAAATTCGACGTCGACCAGTTCCAGGCCTCGGGCCTCGGCCACTTCGGCGGAACAGGTGAGAAGACGCTCTTTCCGAGTCAGGACAAACCCCTTTAGATCGCCAGTGCCCAAAACGGGCAAGCAACAAGAACGAGGAGGGAATTCTAATAATTTCCCAGTGTGCCCATCGCCAAAATCTCCGTCGGCCCCGGAATAGCCCACTGGCCGGAAGGGACTTCCGGAAAGGCTTCAGCGGGGGGTGAATCCCTTGGCGGCCAACAGGCGGTGGAAGGCCGCGAAGGATTCATGTTCGGCGTCGGCATTGTAGGCCATCCCCTTGGACGGGTCGGTTCCGTTGGCCGGATTGGTGAAGGCGTGAACGGCGTGGGGCAGGATCAGGACCGAGTAATCGGCCTTGGCGGCTTCCATGTCCTGCACGAAGGCGGTCAGGTCGGCCAGGGTCACGAAGGGGTCCGCTCCTCCCTGGAGTACCAGGATGGTTCCCTTGATGGCACCCACCGGCGTGGGTTCGCCAGGTTTCACGCCGCCGTGGAAGGAACCCACCAGCTTCAGGGGCAATCCGGCGCGCGCGCCCTCCAGGACTGCCGTCCCCCCGAAGCAGAAGCCCAGAGCCCCGATGCGGGAAGTGTCGACATCGGTCCGGTGCGAGAGAGTGTCCAGGGCCCAGCGCAAGGCGTTGCGGAACTTGGAACGGTCTCCGTAGAAGGCACCGGCCAGTTCACCCGCCTTCTTGAAGTCGTGCGTCTGTTCGCGCGCGCCGTAGAGGTCCAGGCCCAGGACCACGTAACCCTCTTCGGCGAACTGCTTGGCGCGCCCGATCGAATACTCGTTCAGGCCCCACCATTCGGGGGCCAGGATCAGGGCGGGGTGCTTGCCCGGGGTCTTGGGCAGGGCCAGGATGCTGAGCGAGCCGTTGGGGCCTTTTTGGGTGAGGGTGTCCACCGGCACGGCCAGGGAGAGGGAAGAAAGGATCAGAAGGAGCGAACCGAGTGTCTTCATGCTCCCCAAGATCCATTCTCAAGCCCGAAATCGGCAAGTTTTTGTCAGCGCACCACGCTCAAAAGCGCGACCTGCCGGGAGCGGCTGCCCTGCACGGACACCAGGTAGGTTCCACGCGAGAGGACGACCGGCAGGGACAGGTTCTGTGACGAGGCCGCTTCCAGGAAGGAGGCGATGCGCGCGCCGTCCAAGCTCCGGACATCGATCTGTGCCGAAGTCCCGTCCACGGCGTAGCTGAGCTGCAAGACGCCGGTATAGGTGGCTCGGAGGGCGGATGCCGGTGTACGAGTCGCCTTGATCCCCGAGGCGAGATCGGCCTGGGTCACTCCGTAGAACCGGACGTTTGCGATTCCAAAGGTGCTGGGGACCGAGGTTGCGTGGATCGCGGGATTTGATTGATCTTCGATCCGGATCTCCCAGGAAAGCTTGGTGAGGTCGTTGGCGCTCCAAGTGGCGGCGGGCGTGTACCAGCTCGGCTGCTGGAGAGCGGTCGCGTCCACGCAGAGATTCTGTGTTCCGTTGCCCTGGTCGATCACCTGATCCAGCGGAATGCTGACCTGGAAGGACTCGGCATCGTTCACGCTGGCTCGGCCAACCTTGAAGATGACCCGGACCACGTTGTCGGTATCGAAGGTCGCGCCAGGGATCAGCGACGCGGCGGCGGAACCTCCGTAGATGTCGAAGGCGATGCCGGTCAAGCCTCCACCACCGGGTGTGTTTTGGAGGTTCAAGGAACCGTCGGGATTGTGTCCGGGCAGGCGGGTCCCGATGTCCGCCCAGCCGGCGTATTTGTGGTACAGGAAGGAACTGCCCGTGTCGTTCTTTTCCAGTTGGGCGGTGAGAAACGCCCCCTGGCCGACGATGGGAGTCCATGCAGAGGTCCCCGATGGGAGGATGATCCTGGATTTGCCCAAGGAGGTGTCGCCGGGAGCTTGGTTGTTGTCGGCAAGGATGTTGTCGGTGTCGGTGAAGGCGTACCAGTATCCCCCGAAGTAGTTGGGGTCCGAGGCCTTGCGCGCCAGTCCAATATTTGGTCCAGCTGCGTTGGTGGCGGCAAAGTCGTCGAGGGTCACGAAGTTGGTACCTGTGCAACTCGAACCAGCGGGTTGTGGCGGTTCGCTGGCTCCGACGATGGAAACATTCCGGATGGTGATGGTGTTCGCGGTTGCGGCCTTGGCGGCAGCTGTCGTGAGGAACGCCGTCCCAGTGCTGTTCCAAGCCGCGTCCAGGATGGGCTGGATGTTCAGTTCCTGCACGACCTTGGCGATGGAGATGGTGGTGGTCGTGCCGTCGGCGATCCAACCGACTTCCCCATTGTAGCTGACGTCGTTCGTCGACACCCAAGTGGGCATGGTGAGATCGAGGTTGGGGTTGATGGACACTGTCGTGTAGGCGGTGGTCAGCGCGACACTGGCCGGAGAGGTCAGCGCCCCGTTGACCGCGGAGACGTCGGCCGGGTACCCGCCCTGCGTCGCCGTGGCCGAAGTACCGATGATCAGATGGGTGGTCACTCCAGCGGTGGCCGCCTTGATCTGGAAGGTGATGGCGGTGGACTTGCTCAGATCCTTGATGTCCCATGCGGGATCGAGGGGTAAAAGAATCCCCGCGGCCGTTCCGTAAGCACCATCGGCGTCGGCATATACCAAGGAGTACTGCAAGGAAAGTTCGCCTGCGGTGGTCTCGGTCAGACCGGCCGAACTGGCCGAGCCTTTGTAGTAGCTGGCACCGCACAGGCTCTTGATCTGTTTGGCGTTGGCACTCGTCGAGTCCAGCGCCGTGCCGTAGTTGGTCGAAATGTCGGTTGCCGGGGCCGGAATCGCGATGGTCAGGTCGGCATTGGCGGAGAGGGAAACCAACGCGAGCAATGGACCGATCATATCTGGGAATCGCATGGGAAACTCCTTTTCTTGGCAGGAACGCGGAGTGGATCGATCACCGATTCGAGGGTGCTGGAGGCTTGATCCTCCCGATCTCCAACCGCTGCAACCATTCTGTCGTGGCAATTGCGGGTGGCGTTCACCAATCCTGCGTCATTCCACGGGGACTTGCGAAGTGGAAACGACCGCTTCCCCGCGCGCCTTGCGGACTTCCTTCCAGAGGGATTCCAGAAGCGGTTTGAAGCCCGTCTTGGATTGGGCCGACACGTAATGGGAGCGGGGGAGAAGCGACGGCTCCATGGGACGGCCCAGGTCGCACTTATTGACCGCCACCAACCAGGGCTTCTCGGAGAGCTTGGGGTGGTAGGCCAGCAACTCGTCCCGCAGCGTCTTGACCTGGCTGCGCACGCGCAGGGCGCGCTGCTCATCGGTCTCTTCCAGATGTTCCGGATTCCAGGGGTCCACGACAAACAAGAGGACGCGGGTGCGCTCGATGTGGCGCAGGAACTGGTGGCCCAGCCCCTTCCCCTGGGAAGCGCCCTCGATGAGTCCCGGGATGTCGGCCATGACGAAGGAATACCCTTCCCCCACGGGCACGATGCCAAGGCTTGGCTCCAGGGTGGTGAAGGGGTAGTCCCCGATCCGGGGCCGGGCGCGGGAAAGCCCGGCCAGAAGCGAACTCTTGCCGGCGTTGGGAAACCCCACCAGTCCCACGTCCGCCACCAACTTCAATTCCAGGAGCAGCTCGCGTTTTTCTCCCGGCAATCCCGGCAAGGCCTTGCGCGGCGCCTGGTTTCGCGCGGTGGCGAAGTGCTGGTTGCCCAGGCCTCCCTTGCCACCGTGGGAGGCGATCCAGATCTGGTCGGGCTGGGTGAGATCGGCCAACAGGAGCCCATCCAGATCTTTGACCAGGGTTCCCACCGGGACCCGCACCACCATGTCCTCCCCGTCGCGGCCCTTGCAGTTGGAGCCCTGCCCGTGCTCCCCGCGCTCGCCGCGGAACGTGCGCACGGATCCGATGTCGTACAAGGTATGGACCTGCGGGTCGGTGTGGAGGACCACGTGTCCTCCGCGCCCGCCGTCGCCGCCATTCGGACCGCCGAACGGCACGTACTTCTCCCGGCGGAAGGAGGAACAACCGTTGCCTCCGTCGCCGGCATGGACTTGGATTCGACTTTCGTCGAGGAACATTGGGATCGCCTCAAAAAAAGAAAGGGGGGATCCGGATCGGTCCCCCCCGTGAGCCTCTGACCTGAACTCCAGGTCTTACTTGAAGAGTTCCTTGATCTTGGTCCAGTTGGACTGTTTGGCTTGGACCTTCGCCATGGAAGCCTCGGCTGTCCCGGCGATCACCAGCGAGAGGAGGAGTGCGGATAGGACTCGCATTTGCACCGAATGTACCTCCAGGTCGCCAATCCTGCAATCGGATTCTGGGACCTGGGAGATTAGTCGCGGAAGAACTGATCCAGGTTGTTCTTGACCTTGGCTTCGCGACGGCGGGAGGCCAGCCAGTCGTCGATGGCTTGACGGGCCGCGTAGCCTTCCTTGTGCTCTCCTCCTCCAGGAGCTGCCTGGGAAAGTTCCGCATCCGTGGGTCCGTGGATGGAGTCCAGACGCAGGACCAAGGCACCGTGGGGATCGAATCCCGGACCCACCCAAGTCTTCAAGGCGTGGGTGGCTGGCATCAACAATCCATACAGGCCAAGAGGGGAGTAGCCCAGACCGGCGACCCAGGAGGCGGCGGGTCTTTCGATGAAGGGAGTGGAGGAAAGCTTCCCGATCCGACTCACGCAAACGGTGGAGGTGTCGCAGGCCTGGATCTTGGAAAGATTGGAATGGAGGTAGGCGTAGGCCAAGCGGATGGACTCCATCCGCTCCAGGTGCTTTGTCACAGCGGTCTTCGCCAAGTCGAAGTCCCGTCCGGGCTTGTAGACCCTGGGCTGGGAGAGGACCATCAGCGCCTTGGTGTTTTCCAGGATTTCGGAGGCTTCGTTTTCCTGGCCGTGGAAAGCCCAGGCCGAGGCGCCGGGCACCGCGCCGATATTGCTCTGACCCAGTTCGCTCTCGCCCACGTGGACGGAGTCGAGGGACGCGTGGACCTTGACGGCGGCGGCGGCGAAATTCGTCCCCGTCTTCACCTGGGAGCGGATGTCCTCCAGCTTCTGTTTGAGCGTATCGATGGTTTCGGGACTGACCGCGATCGTGATCAGGACGTGCTGGAGGTCGTAC
>CAYXXL010000087.1:0-10054 GCA_964469025.1 uncultured Fibrobacteria bacterium | reverse complement strand
CCGGGAAGGACTTCCGGATCGTCTGCGGACCTCGCGGGTTCCTACCGGTCGGGCTCCAGGTCGCTCGAATGGGATGCGGCGACGGCCAGGCGGTCGCAGCGTTCGTTGCGCGGGTCTCCGGCATGGCCCTCCACCCACTGGAACCGCACGGATTTCCCGGAACTGGCATCCAGCAGAAGCTTCCAAAGATCGATGTTCTTCACCTCTCCGCCATCGGCCTTGCGCCATCCGCGGCGACGCCAGCCATCCACCCATTTCTTTTCGATGGCATCCACCACATAGCGCGAATCCGTGTGCAGCACGGCCTTGGCACCCACCGGAACCTGTTCCAGCGCCTCGATCGCTCCCCGCAGCTCCATTCGGTTGTTGGTGGTGTCCCGAAAACCCTTCGACCATTCCCGGTTGCCCGAAGGTCCCTCCAGCACCACCCCGAACCCGCCCGGACCCGGATTGCCGGAACAGGCTCCATCCGCCCAAAGCATCCAGATCCCGGGCCTCTCGGAGGGGCCGGTGGGCACGGGCGGGGCGAACAGGTCGCGTTGGGCCACCAGCCGCGAGGGCGGAAGATTCTTGTCCAACAGGCGCAGGACCAGGTCGGCGGGGGGGGTCCCCAGGAGGTCGGATTGCGCCAACAGACGTTCGTGGAGGGGTTCGGGCAGGTCCAGGTTCAGGTGCATGTCGCTTCCCAAGCTAGGAAGTCGCCCTGGTGTCCAGGGTCCGCATCCAGGCGGGATATGTCTAATATTCGAAGACCATGCAGTTCACTGTCGCCAAGTCCGCCCTGCTCGAGGCCTTGCAGATCTGCGGGAACGCCGTTCCCGGCAAGAGCACTCTGCCCATTCTCCAAAATTTCCTCCTGTCGGCATCCGAAGGCGAGTTGCGCGTGACCGCCACCGACCTCGATCTGGGCGTTCGCATCGCCATCGCGGTGGACCAACGCGCCGCCGGCGAGATCGTGGTTCCGGCGCGTTCGCTGCTGGACGTGGTCCGCGAACTTCCCGACCTTCCCGTGGAATTCACCGTCAAGGATTGGCATCTGGTCCTGCGTTCGGAAGGCGGCTTCACCTGCCGACTCGCCGGGGTGGACGGAAGCGAATTCCCGGCCCTCCCCGTGCTGGAAGGGAACGACGGGTTCCAAGTGACCTCCGGTGCCCTGCGGCGGTTGTCCGAGCGGACACTCTTCGCCGTTTCCACCGACCAGACGCGGCTCGCCCTCAATGGCGTGTACTGGGAACCCTCCGCCGGCAAGACCGCCATGGTGGCCACCGACGGACACCGGTTGGGCTACGCCTGTGCACCCGTGGAGGCACAAGGCCTGACCCACGGTGTGATCATCCCCCCCAAGGCCATCCAGCAGGTGCTGCGCGTGGCCGTGGGCGAGGATTCCCAGGTGGACATCCATCTGACCGACGGCTCCGCCCGCTTCCGATGCGGAGTGGTGGAGATCTTCACCAAGCTCATCGAAGGCCCCTATCCCAACTACTCCCAGGTGATTCCCAAGGCGAGCACCAAGATCGCCCTGGTCCACCGCGACGACTTGGCGGCCATCGTGCGCCGGGTGGCCACCCTGGCCAATCGCAACACCCGCCAGATCCGGCTCTCCTTCGCACCCGGACGGCTGGAAGTCAGCACGCAGAACCTGGACGTGGGCGGTGAAGGCAAGGATTCGCTGCCCATCGACTACCAGGGCGACGCCTTCGACATCGGTTTCAACGCCGGATACCTCATCGAAATCCTCAAACTGGTGGAAAGCCCCCAGGTGCGCCTGAAGATGAACCAGCCGACCCAGGCCTGCGTGCTGGAACCCGCCGTCGATGTTCCCGACGCCCTGTTCATCCTCATGCCCCTGCGTCTGGCCGACTGAGACCAAGGACCGGGTTCCGGTGCTCGTCCAGAGACTGCACCTGACCGACTTCCGCTCCTGGGGAGAGGTCCAACTGGACGCCCATTCGGGAGCCAACCTTCTGTTGGGGCCCAATGGTGCCGGCAAGAGCAATCTGCTCGAGGCCCTCCACCTAGTGGCCCTGGGTTTTTCTCCCCGGTCGCGTTCCGAGAAGGACCTGGTGCGGTGGGGGGCGGACCGGTTCTTCGTTCGCCTGGAGGCCGCGCGCGCGGGGATCCCGCTGGAACTCGCCGCCTCCTGCGACCTGGCCGGGCGCAAGGAGACCCGCGTGGACGGGGTGGCCGGGCGGCTCTTTTCCAGACTCGTGGGTCGTCTCACGGTGGTCGGGCTCTACCCGGAGGACCTCCATTTCGTCCGCGGGGGACCCGAGGCGCGGCGTTCCTTCCTGGATGCCTTGGCCTGCCAGTTGGATCCTCCGCTGCTGGAGACCCTGCGCGACCATGCGCGGGCCGTGCGCCAGCGCAACTCCTTGCTCAAGGATTCCGACACCCCGGACCCGCTGGTGCTGGACGTCCTGGACCAGCAGATGACGGAAATCGCCTCGCGCATCCTGGAAGCGAGGATGGACCTGGTGGAGCGGCTGGTGGAACCGGTGGCGCGTTTGCACCGGATCCTGTCCGACGATTCAGAGAGCGTGGACCTCTGGTACCGGGGAAGCTACGGGGAAGAGGATCTCCCCCGTCGGGGCCCCGACCTGCTGGACCGGCTGCGCCGACGCCGAGACGCCCTCCGCCGAGCCGAAGCAGCCGCCCGGACCACGCTGTTCGGACCGCACCGCGACGACCTGGCCATATTGCTGTCCGGCAAGCCCTCCCGCGAAACCGCTTCCCAGGGGCAGGCGCGCACCCTGGCCATATCGCTGCGGCTCGCGTCGGCGGAACTCCTCGCCCGGCATCCCGAGCGGCCGCCGGTGCTCCTGCTCGACGACGTGTTCGCCGAGCTCGACGGTCCGCGCCGCCAGCGCCTGGCGAAGCTCCTTCCCCGGACCGGCCAGTCCTTCCTGTGCTCGCCGCACCGAGCCGATCTCCCCTTCGAGGTCGACCGCACCTTCCTCCTGGAGCCCGGTCGGCTGCGGGAGACGGTCTGAACCGCCCCGACCGCAACGGCTGGACGTCCGGCCGCGACATAGACAAATTCCGTCGCAAGGAACGGGGCGCCCGCAAGGAGGAGGCCGACCCGGAGCCCCTGTCCGGACTTTTGGGGAACTACCTGCGGAAGTCCTCCCTGGGAGAGGCCCTGCTTCCCGCCTCGCCCGAGTTCCTTTCCGCATGGTCCCATGCCGCGGGACCCCTGGCTTCCCGCTGCATCCCGCGCCGCTGGGAGCGCGGCGTGCTGTGGGTGGAGGCCCCGGATCCCGGCTGGAAGTTCGAACTGCGCTGGAAGTTGGGTCCCATCGCCCAGGCACTGCGCGAGCGGGGCATCGCGGTGCGGGAGATCAGGATCTCCTAGGCCGGCGGGAAACGCGGGATCGGGGTCAATCCCAGTCCAGGGCGCCCTTGTTCCAGAGGTAGATGTAGACGGACTCCAGCATCACCAGGAACGCGACCAGGATCCAAAGCAGGTCCCATCCCCCTTGGAGAAATCGCACGGCCCAAGGGTAGAGGAAGGCCACTTCGATGTCGAAGGCCAGGAAGATCATGGCCACCAGGTAGAACTTCACGGAGAAGCGTTCGTTGGCGGTTCCCACGGTCGTGGAAAGCCCGCACTCGTAGGATTCTCCCTTGGCCTCCCAGGTCTTTCTCCCTTTGTTGATGAACCGGTTGGCCCCGACCATGAGGGAGGGAATGGCCACACCCAGGAGCAGAAGCACCGTGATCGGGAACACGACGTCGAAAGTGGTGGGTTGCATCGGACTGGAATCTAGAAACAGGGTCGCCGGGTTCAGATCCCCAGCTTGGACCGGTACTGGCCGAGGCTCTGGTTCCCCTGGTCCCGGACGGAAACGACCGGTCGCGTCTCCCGCCAATCGACCCCGATTTCGGGGTCGTCCCACGCGATGCCCGTCTCCTCGGCGGGATCGTAGACCGACGAACACTTGTAGAGCACTTCGGCATCGTCCGAAAGGACGCAGAAGCCGTGCGCGAACCCGACGGGAATGAACAACTGGCGATGGGTCTCGGAATCCAGTTCGGTTCCCCACCACTTTCCGAAGGTGGTGGAATTCGGACGGATGTCGACCGCCACATCCCAGATCCGTCCACGTCCGCAGCGCAGAAGTTTCGCCTGACCCGGACGCTTCTGGAAGTGCAGACCTCGCAACACCCCCTTGGTGCTGAAGGAATGGTTGTCCTGCACGAAGTCGGGTTGGATGCCCGCGGCCTTGTACCGGGCCTCGTTGTACGGCTCGAGGAAGAATCCCCGTTCGTCGCGGAAGACCTTGGGCTCGATCACGAGGAGTCCGTCCAGTCCCCCTGGCGTCACGTTCATGGCTTCATCCCTCAGGATCCGGTGGGTGCGTCGATGTCCCAACTCAGGGTGATCGCGTTGACCGCGTTCAGCAACTGCCACCACTGGAACCCGTAGGTCAAGCTGAACTGGCCCAGATGGACGGTTCCCCCCAGCGACCAACGCTGATCGCTGAGCGGTGGATTGTCGGGATCCGTGTGCCGGAGCACCCAGACGCTGAAAGCGGTCTGGAGTTCGGGGAGGTCCGTCCGGAAGCCGCCTCGCAGATCCACGTATTCGTTGAGGCGATGCTCGACCCCCAATCGCAACAGGTAATCGTTGTCGATGGGTTTCTGGACATCGGCATAGAGCGCCAAGCCGCGGGGGGAAACGGGAGCGTAGCGCGTCGTGAACCCGAAGGTGAGCGGCATGGGCCCGTAGTTCCGCTCGGTCGCGGTGCTCCCCGAAAGCTTGGTGCCCAGGTTGGAGACGTAGAGGGAATACTGGAGTTGGCGCGATCCGGGCTGGGCCACCGCGCCCATGTCCACCGCCACGCCCCAGGCCTGGGAGTTGTCGATGTCCAGGTTCTCTTCCACCGCCTTCAAGCCCACGCCCCAGGCCAACCGGTCACCCAGCGGCTCGGCGTACGCGACGTCCAGGAGCATTTCTTCGGGCTGCAGGATCTGTCCGGTGGGGACATCGCTCCCGTCCACCCCCGTGACCTGCCCGGAAGACTGGTAGTCGATCCGTCCGGCGAGCGACCCTCCCGCGACCGGGGCGGCGTAGGAGGCGTTCCCTTGGTCCACCCCGGGCATCTGGATGCGCGAACCGATCTCGATGCGCGTGTAGGGCAACCTCGCGAAGCTCGCCGGGTTCAGGCCCATGGAGGAGAGGTCGTCGCCCGGTGCGGGAATGCCGATCATCCCGATCTGCCTGGCACCCTGGAAATTCCGCAGGAAGACGAACTCCGCCGATCCGGCGTCGCTGTACTGCGCCAGCGCGGCGGCGGCCAGCGCCAAAAGGATCCGTAGGGAGCGCATTTATCCCACCAATCTATTCAATCCCGGGGAGAGGAACAGGTGACGCCAAGGTCTTGCAAAACCCCGTCGCCGAGGGAATAGATCCAGCCGTGGATGGTGAGCGGTTGGCCCCGCTGCCAAGCGCCCTGGACGATGCCGCTGTGGGACAGCGCGGACACCTGCTCGATCACGTTGAGTTCGCAGACCCGATCTTCCATTTCCTTGCCGGAAAGGAGGGAAAGATCCCGTCCGTGCTTGCGATGGATCTCCCGGATGGGCTCGAGCCAGAAGTCGGCGATGCCGGGAAGCCTGCCTTGCAAGGCCGCCCGGACACCACCGCATCCGTAGTGGCCCACGACCAGGATCTCCCGCACCTTCAGCACATCCACTCCGTACTCCAGGACCGACATCAGGTTCATGTCCGTGGGATGGGCGATGTTCGCCACGTTGCGGTGGACGAACACCTCGCCGGGAGCCAATCCGGTGATCTGGTTGGCCGGAACCCTCGAATCGGAGCACCCGATCCACAAGAAGCGCGGATTCTGCTGGTCCACCAGACCCGAAAAGAAGTCCGGATCCCCCCTGCGGGTCTCCTCGGACCAAAGCCGATTGCGCTCCAGGAGATCCTTGGCGGTGAGCGCATTCATGGGAAGACCTTCTCCCATTCGTCCTGGCGGAAACCCACCAGGTAGGCTTTGCCGGCGCGCACGAAGGGCCGCTTCACGAGATTGCCGTTGGTGGAAAGCAGTTCCAGCGCCTGATCGGTGGAAAGCGCGGGGAGTTTGTCCTTGAGCCCCAACTCGCGGTAGTCGTTGCCGGAGACGTTGAAGAGGGCCTTCATGCTTCCCAACTGCTGGAAGGCACGGTCCAGATCGGACCGACCGGGCGGGGTTTCGCGGATGGGGACCACGGTGGGTTGGACCCCCTTGGTTCCCAGCCACTTCAAGGCATTGCGGCAGGTGCTGCAACCGGTATAGGCGTAGACGACGGGATTCATGAGCCAGTAAGCTACACGGACTCCGCCGGTGGAATCATTTCCAGACGTACTGGACCAGGAATTTCAGCCTCGCCTCCCCCACCGTGGGTCCGGGAACCGAGGTCCAGTCGGCGTTGTAGAGGTTGTTTCCCGTCCCGTACTCCCAGTCGGTGCGACCATCGAGCAGATCGTAGTCGACCTCCAACCCGATGCCGGACCAAGGCGTCAGGGACCAGGAAAGCCCACCGTGGAGGGAAACCAGGAACTCGAAGTTCTGCAGCCAGTTCGCGTTGTCCTGGTAGAGCGGGGTATTCGATCCATCGCCGCTACCATAGTTGGTGTAGACGTTGCCGGAGAGGAACACGAGATTCGCACGCAATCCCGCCTGCGCGCCCACCTCGTAGAACAAGCGACGCACGTTGCCGCGCCAAGCCCAACCCGGTTCGATCCCCCAGCCTGCGAGCACCCCCGCGTCTTGCATGTCGCGGTCGTTTTTTCCCCCGTCCACGTCCTCCAGTTCGCCATGGACGTCCCCGACATAGAACGGCATGTCCAGGGTGAAGAACGAATGGGAGCTTCCCAGCGGGGTGCGAGCCCCGAAGCGCAGCTCCCACAACGGCGAGGCCGAACGGATGCCCACGTAGCGTCCGCTTGGCTGCTGGACGACGAGCGAGGTGTCCGCACCGTCGGCGATGCGGGACGAGACCTGGGTCAGCGAAATGAACCCCCACTGGTCGCCGGGCACTTCTTCCAGCACCAGGCCCGCGTAGGGCTGGATGCCTCCGATGTGCCGCAGGCGCCAGACGCTGTCCTGGGAAAGATGTTCGTCCAGGTATCCGTAGCCGGCGGGCACGGCCACCGTGTTCCCTCCCGCGTTTTCGCGGTTCTCGAAGTACCGGAAGCGTCGGTTCAGCCGGAGGTCGGCACCGGTGTTGGTGGAGAAGGTGCTGGCGGGGTTGATCCAGTTCCCCGCGTTCCCGGACAGGATCTGGGTGGTGTAGTGGAACTGCTGCAATCCCAGGATCCTCCGGCCCACTCCGCGTCCGACGCTGGCCACCTGGGCCCCGGCGCCGCCTGGAGGCCCGCCTTCCGCGTCCGAAGCGGCCCACGCCCCTTCGGGCGCGAACGTGCGGGTGGAGGGATCGAAGCTCCAGATGGCCACCGCGAAGTTCGCCCGGAAGGAAAGCCCCTTCCGGCCGCGCTCCACGTCCAGCCCGTTGGCGCGCATCGCGAGCACATGGGCGGATCCCCGCAGCAGGGAAAGCTCCGTGTCGGTGACGTCCTCGGTCTTCATCTTGAGGGCCACCGACGAGTTTTGATCCTGCGAGGACATCAAGTGCTGCGAGCGTTCCAGGGCCTTGTCGGCGAGCAGTCCGCGCAAGGTGTCGGACAAGTCCCGCGACAAGATTTCGGGCATTCCCGGCCATGGCGTGGCGGCCACCGCCTGCCGCACATCGTCGATCCTGTCGGGGGGCAGATCGTTGCGATCGAAGCGCTGCATGGACAGCAGCCCGGACCAATCGCCCTCCAGATCCCTCCCCAGGGATTCGCGGGCTTCCTCGCAGTAGTCGCGTTCCTCCCGGGCCTGGTTGCGCGCGACTTCGCGCATCCGGAACATCGCATCGGCGTTCAGACGGCGGAAGGCGCGCCGTTCGAAGGTCTCCATCGGGGGACATTCCCCGACCGCGGCGGGAACCACCGTCAGGGACTGGCGAACCCAGGTCCCCGCGTCCAGCGAACGGGCCGGCTCCTGGGCCATAGCGACCGAGGCCAGCAAGGGAAAAAGGAGGAGAAGCGTTGCGGAAGGCTTGTTCAAGGCGGATGGTCCCTTCGGGATGGATCGGTTGGATCGCGAGTCAGCGGGAATCGACAACTTCGGCACCCTTGGGCGGCAGGTAGAGGAAGTCCTTGTCCGCGGGCTTCCAAGGCGACACCGAAAGGATCTTCCACGTGATCGTCCCCCCCTCGGAATCCGCGACCTCCAGACGCAACGGAGCATTGTCCGATTCCCGGGCCCACAGGGTGGCGTGGACGAACTTGGAGAGCGGTGGCTTGGACACGTCCAGCGCCAGCCTGCGCACGGCCTTCCCGTCCAGCTTTTCCGTGGACGAAGAAATTTCCGCTCCCGTCAGGGCCTCCCGCAGGAGACCCGACGGCAGGGCGGAGGCATCCGCACGCGCGGCGCGGCGCAGCAGGACCTGGTTGGTGGAGGCGTTCCATTGGCTCAGGGTGCGACCATCGCTCACCACAACAAGTTCGGGAGAGCTGAAGCGGAAGCGGTCCTTGCTGGCCAGCTCCAAGATCCCCGACACCGAGCTCGGCGGAGCGATGGTTCCCGCGGGTGCGCTGATCCAATCCAACCGGATCCGACACCCCTCCACCGGGACCTTTTGGGCCACCAGCGGGAGGTATGGTTCCGCCCAAGTCGCGACGGCCAGCAGGAGGGGAGTGAGGAGACGCATGGTCCGCTTTCTATTTTAGGGTCCGTCAGTGCTGAAAGGAATCCGAATCCGATGAACCGCTCGCAGGCCCTCAAGGAGCTGGAACTCCTGGAAAACTACGAGTTCGATCGCGCCGACGCGCCCGGACGGCTTCTCCGCTACCTGGGATCGGACGATTCCGAGGTGGTGGTGGCCGCGCTGCGCGCATCCACCGGATACTTCGGGCTGCCTGGGATCTGGGAGCGCGCCTTCGATCTTGCCATCAACGCCGTGGACGAGGAGGTCCGGGCCATCGCCAACGCTTCCCTCTGGCCGGTGCTCCAGGATGGAGCCGGATGGGACTGGAGTCCCGAGGAGGACGAGGAGCCCGATCCCGAGAATCCCGGCCCTCCGGAACCCCTGGTTCCCCGCGAAATCTACGACGCGGCCAAGACCCACCTGCTTTCCAAGGTGGATGCCCGCATGGAAAGCATGGACGTGCGCCGCCGCTGCCTGGAAGCCCTGGGCCACATCGCCTTCCTTCCCGAGGTGCGCTCCTTGGTGCTGCGCTTCTACCAGGAAGCTCCCAACCTGTGGGTGAAGGTGTCCGCCGTCTACGCGATGGGCCTGGTGGACGACGACGAGTTCGAGCGGATCGTGCTGGAGGAACTGGGTTCCCCGCACACCGCCCTGGTCGCCGAGGCGGTCCATTCCTGCGCGAATCTGCGTCTGGAGGAATCCTGGCCCCGCGTCCAGGAACTGCTGGACCACGCCGACGAGGACATCCGCTTCGAGGCCACGGCCTCCGTGGGCATGCTGGCTCCGCTGGATGCGGCCGACGAGATCCTGGAACAGATCAGTCGGCGTCGACTGGACGCCCGCACAGCCGAATCCATACGCATCGCCGCCCAGGCCCTGGAGGAACGCCGCCTGGAGGAGGCCGGGGACATCGACGGGTGGCGCATGGACGAAGTGCGCGACGAAATCGACCGACTGACCGACATGAACTCCGACGATGCTCCCCCCCCGGCGTAGGCTGGTGCTTGTAGACGCCTCGGCGCAGATGCTACGGGTCCTGGAAAACGGCACCGAGCGGTTCCGTTGCGCCGTTTCGACCTCCGAGAACGGACTGGGATGCGAGGAAAATTCCGGTCGCACCCCCTGGGGCTGGCATCGGGTCGCGGAGGTGATCGGGGAGGGCGAGCCCTTCGGAACCCGGTTTTCCAGTCGCGAACCGACCGGGGAGATCTGGACCGGACAGGCGGTGGAGGGCGATTGGATCACCACCCGGATCCTCTGGCTGGAAGGCTTGGAGCCCGGAGTCAACCGCGGCCCAGGGGTCGACACCCAC
>CAYXXL010000086.1:0-10104 GCA_964469025.1 uncultured Fibrobacteria bacterium | reverse complement strand
GGGCGGCCGGGGCCGCCGCCAGCTCCCGGGCCTTTTTCCGCTCGGCGCGCGCGGCATCCGCCAGAGCCTTGTTCTCGGGGGTGTAGTATCCGAGGCCGTAGCGCCCGAAGAGGAATCGGCCGGACTCCCTGTCCTCGATGTCGGAGAGGAATTCGCGATCCTCCGGGGAAAGCGTCCGTGGATCCCGCGCCGTGATCCGGTTCAACCGTTCCACTTCCAGTTCGTCCATCCGCCTCTTGGTCTGTTCTGGGCGCATTCGGAAGAGGTACCTGCCTCCGTGGGCGTTGACGACGTTGACCGGGTCGATCTCGTAGCCCTTGGTCATGGTGAGGCAGTCGGTGGGACAAACCTGGGTGCAGAGACCGCAGTAGATGCACTTGGACAGGTCGATGTCGAAGCGGCTGATGCGGAACTTGGCGTTCTCGTTGAGTTCGCCTTCCATGCTGATGCAGTCGATGGGGCAGGCCCGCTGGCATTGCTTGCAAAGCGTGCAACTGTCCACATTGTTGAACAGGTGCCCCCGGAACCCATCCGGCACCCTGGCCGGAGCGGCGGGGTAGTCCACGGTGAGGGCGGTGGCGCCTCCCTCGGCGTCCGTGGTGTTCTCCCACAGGAACCGCGCGGTGGTGGAGAGCCCCATCGCCGTGGATTCCACCCCGTCGACGATCTCGCGAACCCAGCCCAGGAAACTCATGCGGTCTCCTTCCCCAACAGGCGCCGCATTTCCGGCGTCTGTGCCGGCGCATCCCTTTTGGCCATCCACACGACGAACCCGATCGCCCCGCCCACCACCACCCAGGACGCGGCCCAGGTGAAGAGATCCATCCGGACCACGGGTGCGGAGAGGTAGCGTCCGTAGGCCACCTGGACCACCCCGACACGCCGGGAGGCGACCAGCTGGGTGAGGGCCAGACCGAACAGGCAGAACAGGGCGAGCGGAACGAGTTTGGTCCAGGCGAGCTTCATGACCTGGTCGATGCGAAAACGCGGCAGGGTCCAGCGGATCCACATCATGACGCCCACGGACGCGACCGCCTTGGCCACCGCGATCAGGGTGTGGACCACGGCCTCCGCGAACGGCGGAAGCGAGACGATCCACTGCTCCCCGATGGGGGACTGGAAGCCGCCCAGGAAAAGGGTCGCGAAGATCCCGCCCACCAGGAGCATGTCGCTGTACTCGGCGATGAAGAAAAGGCCCCACCGCAATCCGGAATACTCGGTGTGGAAACCGCCCACCAGTTCGGATTCGCCTTCGGAAAGGTCGAAGGGCGCGCGGTTGCACTCGGCCAGCGCGGCGATGTAGTAGACGCCCGCGAGGAGCGCGAGAAGAGGGCTCTGGAAGAGGTTCCACCCCGAGAACGAGAACCAACCCGGATGGTACTGTGCGGCGATGATGCCCTGCAGGCTCATGGTGCCCGACCACATGCAGATGGTGGCGATGGCCAGCGCGATCGGTGTTTCGTAGGACACGATCATGGCCACGGCGCGGATCCCGCCGAAGTAGCTCCACTTGTTGTTGGAGCTCCAGCCCGCCTCCAGGATGGACACCGCGACCAGGCCCGTGACCGCTCCCAGGTAGAGCGCCGCCACGGGGGGGTCGCCCATGTGGTACCACTGGCTGAAGGGGAACACGGCAAAGGCCAGGAAGGCCCCGGTCAACGCCAGATAGGTGGAGCCTCGGAAAAGCACCCGATCCGCACCACCGGGGACCATGTCCTCCTTCAGGAACATCTTGACGCCGTCCGCGGCCATGGATCCCAACCCCCACTGCCGCACCTGGCGAAGGAGAGCCCCGAGCAGGGGAAGTCGTTCCACGCGTCGGGCGATGACGCGGCGCTTCCACCGGGGAAGCCAGAAGAAAAACATGTCGGCCACCAGATCCACGATCCCGGTGGCTCCCACCATCGGGCCCTTGCGGCGCTGCATGGAAGCCGCGATCTTGCGCTCGAAATACTGGGCGACACCGGCGATGGGGAAGACGATCCCGAGCACGGGAAGGACGCAGACGAGCAGCACCGCCAGGATCTCCGAGCATGCGAGTGGCAAGCCCCGCCCGGCAAGCCAGGAAGCGATGGAATCGGAGACGGGACCGACGGAGATGGTCATCTGTCGACCTCGGGCAGGACGATGTCGAAGGAACCGATGAGCGCGACGAGGTCGGCGATCATCAGACCCGGCACCAGCTTCTCGAAGATGGACATCGCCGTGAAGGATCCGGTGCGGATCTTGATGCGGTAGGGGAACTTGGTCCCGTCGGAAACGATGTGGTAACCCGTTTCGCCGCGCGGGTTCTCGCAACGGAAATAGACCTCCCCCACCGGGGGTTTGCGCAAGGCCTTCTGGGCCGCCTTGGCGACGCACCATCCGCCCACCGGGTCGTCCTCCACGCCGGAAGCGGGCGGCATCTGGTCCAACGCCTGTCGGCAGATCCGGATGGACTCCAGGACCTCCAGGAGGCGCACCACGTAGCGGTCGTAGCAGTCGCCCAGGCGTCCGTCCGCTCCCGCGTACGCCTTGCCCACCGGAACATCGAACCGGAACCGCTCGTAGAGACCGTACGGCTTGTCGCGGCGCAGATCGAAATCCACTCCCGATCCCCGCAAGTTGGGCCCGACCAGCCCGTAGGAGACCGCATCCTCGGCGCTCACCGCGGCGACTCCCGCCAAGCGGGCCTTGAAGATGTTGTTGGAGGAGATCAGCCGGTTGAAGTCGATCATGGCCTTTTCCAGGCCCTCGAGCATGGCGCGGATCTCGTTCTCCGCTCCGGCGTGCAGATCCCGGACGAGACCACCGACGCACATGTAGTTGTAGGTGAGCCGCGCCCCGCAGGTCTTCTCGAAGATGTCGTTGATGAATTCGCGTTGCGACAGGGCGTGGAGGAAAGGGGTGAAGGCACCCATGTCCATGGTCATGGAGCCCAGTCCGACCATGTGGCTGGAGATGCGGTTCAGCTCGGCGAACAGGATGCGGATGTACTCCGCGCGCTCCGGAATGGCGAGCCTCGTCTCCTCCGAGGAGGCGAGCAGCGTCTCCACCGCGCAGACCCAGGCGTGGTTCGAGTTCATGGAGCACACGTAGTCGACCCGGTCCGTGTAGGGCACGAACTGGTACCACTCCAGGCATTCTCCGATCTTCTCGATGGAGCGGTGCAGGTAGCCGATGTCCGGCTTGCAGGCTCGGATCACCTCGCCGTCGGTGGTCACCTCCAACCTCAGGACGCCGTGCGTGGCCGGGTGGTGGGGACCCATGCTCAAGGTGATGTAGTCGCCTTCGCGTTCCAGATTCACTTGTAGGGCCCCGATTCGAAGGTCTGCCCTTCGCGCTTGAGCTCCACGCCCGCGTAGGCCTCCGGGTACACGTAGTCCTTGCGCAACGGATGCCCCACCCAGTCCTGGGGTGTCAGGATCCGTCGCAGGTCGTGGTGGCCCGGGAATTCCACCCCCAGGAGATCGAAGATCTCGCGTTCGAAGTATCCGGCCACTCCCCAGACCGACTCCACCGAGGGCACCTCGGGACGGGTTCGCGACGCGAAGACCTTCACCCGCACCTCGTGGCGATGTTCCAGGGAGTGCAGATCGTAGGCGCAAACCAGTGCGTCGCTGGACGGACCGTCCTTCTGGAGGGCCGGAAACCTCAGCAGATCGATGCCGGACAGGCAGCAGAGGGAATCGAACGACAGGGCCGGATCCCCCTTCAGGAAAGTCGCGACGCCAAGCGCTTCGGATGGTTGGACCTCGATCCAACGCGCCCCGTTGGGTGCTGAACCAGCACCTGCCGCCGGGAAGCGCACCTGGACCTTGGCGAAGATCGCGTCGAAGGAGAGGGCCATCCCAGGACTCTGGTTCCTGGACGGAACTGGACTCATGGACCCCGAAAAATAGCCATCGCGGAGCGAAGGCGCCGGAGAGATGGCATTTTCCCTTCCTCGCCGCCAACGCGTCCGTGGATTTCGCACGGGCCCTTGCCGACCTTCGGGGAATCATCTTTCCTTCCGACTCGTCTTCCGTTCCGTGGGTTCCACAGCCACAAAACAATGGAGGCAAACAAGATGATGACAAGAATGATCGCGACAAGACTGATCATGAGCACCGCCGCGGTGGCGGCATGCGTGGCGGGGATCGCCATCGCCCACCCCGGCGAGGGTCCATCGCCGGAACAGCGCAAGGAATTCCTCGAGAAGGGGATCGCCAAACTTCCTCCGGAGGAACAGCAGCTGGCACGCCAGCTCCAACCGCTGCGGGATTCCCTCTTCCGCACCATCGGGCGGTACAGGCACAAGGTGCACGAGGGCGCCGCCGCCCGAACCCTGACCGCCGAACGCGGTGCCATCCAGTCGCTTCAGGGGCGCATCTACACCTTGGAGACGCAAAATCCGGACGTCACCCTGGATCTTCTCGCCGACCTCCCCATGCCGTTCATGGGCAAGGAAGGCCCCCGGGGCTGGGGCCACCACAAGGGCCCCATGTGCGACAGCATTTCCAAGGGCGGCGGCAATGCCCCTCCAGCACCACCAGCTCCGACCAACTGAGGAAACCTCTTGGCGTCTTCTTCCGATTGGATTCCGTGGGTCTCCGGCGCCAAGGAGGGCGACGAGGACGCGTTCGCGCGCCTCTACCACGCCACCCGACCGCGCCTGCACAACGCCATCTGCCACCTGGTCGGCGAGGACCATGCGGTGGACATCGTGCAGAAGGCCTTCGTGCGGGCCTGGGAACGGCTCCCGGATCTGGAGGAAGACGCCGCCTTCGCCGGTTGGTTGCGCCGCATCGCCGTCAATCTGGTGCGCGACCAATGGCGCAGCCGCAAGCCGCACGACGAGATCCCGGAAGACGACGAAGACGGAGCCCTCCAGGAACCTTCCCCCGACCCATCCGTCCAGGTCGAGGGTCTGCAGGACGCCGAACACCTCCGCAAGGCGGTCTCGGCGCTCCCGGAAATCTTTCGCGAGGCAGTGGTCCTCCACTACCTCGACGGATTTCCGGTGGACGAAATCTCACGCATCCTGGACTTGCCCCGCGGCACCGTCCTTTCCCGCCTGGCTCGGGGCCGGGACCGTCTGCGACGGATCCTGTCCCCCATCCGCGAGGTGACACCTTGAACATCGACGACGAATCCCTGGAAGCGGCGCTGCGCGCCGTTCCTCCCATCCTCGGCCAGGACGACTGGACCGACCTCAAACGCCGCCTCGGCGCCAGGCGCACCTTCCGGACCCGGCTGCGACGCTGGCGTCCCACGTTGCGGCTGGCCGGCGGCTGCCTGCTCGTGCTTCTGGCCGTGGGACTCTGGCAGACCCTGCAGGGCCACCGCTCCGTGGTGGCCTCCGGCCTGGAACTGCGCACATGGACATCCGCCCATCAGGAAGCCGTGAAGCAGACGCCTCTGGCCGATCCGTGGACCCAGGCCCTGGCCGAGACCTCCCGGTGATCCCGACCCTCCTTTCCCTGCTCGCCGGTGCCAACGCCACCATATCCTCCGATCTCCTGGACCAGGCCTTCTGGGGCAGGCCCGGCTCGGCCTGGAGCGGAACCGTCCTCGTGGAGCGGCCGGGAAAGGGCGGCGAGGACACCGCCCAGGTTTGCAGGGAGGGCACTTCCGAGCGCCTCGATTTCCGCGACGGTTCGCTCTGGATGTCCGGGGACAGCGTCGTTTTCCTGCGACCCTCGGACCGTTCGGCGACCGTCCGTCCCCGGCGCCATCAACCGCTTCCGCCCCGCGGCGGGGATGCGAAGGTCGTGGGGACTTCCAGGTATCTGGGCCGATCGGTGCTGGAGGTGGAGCTCACGGGCCCGCTCGGACGCGGGCGACGGGTCTGGGTGGACACCTCCCTGCCGGTCGTGCTCAAGGGCGAGCCCATCGGTCCCGGGCACCTCCACCTTCCGGAACGCCAATTCCTGTCCATCCGTCCGGGGACGGGGTACGCTCCTTCGGCGTTCTCGATCCCGGCGGGCTGGACTGTGCGACAGGAATCGTCACGATTCGATTCCGGCGGCGGCCGCGGTCGCCGGCACGAAGCGTCGTCGTTGGCCGAAGTCGTCGCGGCCGTGGGCTTCGAGCCACCGCCGCCCCCGTGGTTGCCGGCGGGGTTCGCGCCGCGCAACTGGGCCTGGGTCGACACCCGCGAAGGCCCCGCCGCCCAGATCCTCTATTCCGACGGCACCCGGAACCTTTCCCTCTTCTGGCGAGCCGCCCAGGGCCCTCCGCCCTTCTGCCCGGCGGATGGCTGCCGGGACCACAAGGGCGCACCGGTGTTCTTCGGGCAGGTGGGCAATCTGGGCCTGGCAGTCACCGGGGATCTCCCTCCCGCGGACCTGGAGCACGTGGCGGGAGTTCGGAAGTAGCGGAAACCGCCTCCCAGCAAGTGCCGCGCGCCAGATGGAATTCCTGCCCTCCGCTCACGACGGGAAACAATCCAAGGACATCCCCCCGAAGCGCGAGGAGCAGCGCCAGATAGCTTCCCAGGTGGCAGGAGAGTTCCCGCAACACGGGCACGAGGCGGTGGACCGGGGCGGGAAAGCGCTCGGCCAGGTCGGCCGAAACGGAGTAGTACCGGCAGGCGCGATCGGCCAGGTTTCCTTCCGTGACCTGGTAGTAGCGCCCCTGCTGGTTTCCCTGCAGCCCGTCCCAAAGTCCCAAGTACAGCAGATATCGGTCCGCCGCGCAGCGCAGCACTTCCAATCGATCTCGGGGTGACCGCTCCTTGCCGGTCGCCTCGGCGACGTCGATGTCCAGTCGCGGGCCGTGGCGGTCCAGGTCGAGCAGCCAAGGAGAGCAGACCAGATGCGCGAGCAGCCCCGCCAGGTACACCAGTGCCGCCGCGTCGTCGCCCTCCAGCACTTCGTGTCGCTCTCGGGTCCTGCGGGTTTCCAGGAGACGCGACAGGAACCAGTCGTGGAAATTCCCGGGTGCCAAAGCCAGAGCGTCCATGGCCAGTACCTCCAGATGACTCATCGGCGGATCTGCCTTCGAGTATGAGTCGCAGGATGAACAAACCGGGTGCCAAGAAACGGAAAAACCTGGAATCCGCTCCATTGTCCGACAATTCAGCTCACTTGCGCAGAATTGTCGGAATCGGAATTCGCAATTTGTGCCAGATCAGCGCGCCCACGCCAGCGAGATCGATTTCGCGCCGCACCGGGCGAAGTAGGTGCCGCGAGGCAGGTTGGCCAAGCTCAGCGGAGCTCCGGCGGCGGCATGCCCCAACATTCTGCCATCCGGGCCGAGCAAATCCAGGCCATGGAGCCCGTCGCCATACAGGGACGAGCCGTTCAGGTAGATGGGCCTGTCCGCCGTCGGTCGCGGCGAGATGCCGTCGGTCACCGTTCCTGTACCATCGGCTTCCAGGCGCAGGTAGTCCCACTGGATGGTCGCGCTTTCGCCAGCCTTGGTCTGCCCGATGGTCAAGGTGTTCGCCCCCGCCTTGAGCAGGTTCGCGTTGAATAGGATCTGGGTGTCCCAGAAAGCCCCGTGGCTTCCCAGTCGGACCATCGCGTCGGAGGGGTTCCCGGGGGTGATGTTTCCGATGGACGTCCCGTTCACGCTCACCGAAAGTCCGGAAACGAAGCTGGATGCCAAGGCGAGATAGAACCGCGCCTGGGTTCCGGCTGTGGGCGCTTTTGGCAAGGTGAAGTTGACGGTGTTGGCCGGGTTCAAGCCCCAGGCGTTGTTCATGTTGTTCATCAAGGCGAAGTTCCAGACCTTGGAGTAGTCGTCCTTGCCCACGGTGTAGGTGATGCCCTTGGGGAATTCCGTCGGATATTTCACGTAGGATGTCGCCCAATACCCGTAGAGGGAATCGCCGTTGAGGAATTCATGGGAATCGCGATCGGGAACGCCGATCTCCCACAAGGTGGCTGCCGTGCGCGGTGGTGTCCAGGTCACGGTCCCGAGATTCAACGCCTGTCCGGCGGTGACGGTGACGCCGGTCTTCTTGAACGTTCCCGGGGCACCTGGTCCGAATGCGTAGAGCGCGTAGCTGCCGGGACGCACGTGGGGGATGGTGAAGGACCCGTCCGCCGCGGTCTTGACCCAGAACTGGTAGGTGAAGAACTGGAACTGGAAATCGGTTCCGTTGTCCGGGGCCAACCCGATCCACATCCCGGCGGGGGACGCGTTGGGGGCGCCCGGATCGGTGATCGCGAAGGTGCCGCTCACCGTGCCCCGGCCGGCCTCCGCCGGGTAGTCGGGGTCCTTGAACCAGGAGTAGGGCCACGCCGCCTGCTCGGCCTTGGACTGGGCGATGGCGTCCTGGAACAAGACGTTGTGGAAATCGGCGGTCCCGGCCGGAACCTTGTTGATGTAGTAGAACCAGGGCCCGTAGATCTTCCGTTCCTGGGTGCCTGCGCCGATGCTTTCGGCATTGCCCATCCCGTAGTGGCCGCCACCCAGCATGTTCAACATGGTGGGCCCCGTGTGGCACATCAGCTCGCGCTTCTTGGGGCCGCCGTTGTAGTACTCGAGGCTGGGCTTGGTCACCCAGATGCCCATGTACTTGGTGGACGAACTCCAACCCCAGGCGTCCTCCTCGCCCAGGTCCGCGCTGTAGGTGTACTTGCATTCGAACTGACCCTTGTAGATGCCCTGGGTCAGAAGCTCCACTTCCTTGGGAGCGTCCGCGACCGGCGATCCAGCGGTCCAGTCGGCGGGAGCGCACATCATCCTGTTGCGCTTCGCGTCCACGCTCAGCCAGTCGAAGGTGGATCCCACGTAGACGTTCGCGCGCCATTCGCCACCGGGGAAAGCGGGCAAGTTCGCCGGGTGGGACAGGATGCCTGTGGCGTAGAATCCGCTGTTGCCCCGCAGGAGTGCGTAGTCGATGTCCACGTCCAGGGTGGCGCTGGTCGTGTGCAGGTTGACCTGGGCGCGATCCCCGCCGTTGGTCTTGGGATCGTCGGTGAGCGTGTAGACGCCGTTCCCGGATTCCAATTCCCAGTAGACCTGTCCGCCGTTGTTGCCTCCCGCCAGGACGTTGGCGCCGCCGTAGTTCACCGTGTTGATGGTTCCGCTCGACTTGGTGATGACGATGGAAACGATCCCGTTGGCCAAGGTCACCGTGGCGCCGTTGTCGGTCACGGTGACGTCGGCACCGGTCGTGCCGCCGCCGGGAACATTGGCCAGAGCGGTTCCGGCTGCCAGGAGCAACGACAGGACTGAGCTTCGACGATTCATGACATCCCTCCGCGCGCCGAAATCCTGGCGACGCGGATAAGGTCGCTTCGCGCGGCGAAGACCCCCCCCACGATCCGGTCCGACTGCCATGGATCCGTTGAAACGGAATCAACATCGGATGAAAACCTCCCCCATCGGGGGGGCGTCGCGAACCGTCAGGACAGTGCGCGCTCCAACCCTATTCGAACCACAAGTCGTAGCGAGGCAAGGTCTCCAGCCGCGATACCGTCATGGTCGCCTTGAGCGTGCGATCCGAGAAATCGTCCAGGTTGTCGAAGTAGAACTCCTCCAGGGTCTTGGACATCTGCACCAGATTGGAGGCTCTGATCTGGTAGCCCTTGGGCACCTGGATCTGGAATCCCTTCTTCCGGTAGTAGATCTTGACCTTCACGGATGCCCCTTCGACGACCTCCACCTTGGGTGTCAGCAATCGGGAGAAGTCGCAACCTGCACAGACCTTTTCGATCTGGGCCAATTGATCCGCGAAATCGGACTTCCGTACTCGGAACAGGTATTTCCAAGACAGGATCTCGATCCTGGCGTTCTCCGCGGCCTTCTCCGGGGTCAACCCCTGGTTCAGGAAATCGTCGAATACGCTCTTGATGAGACGCGTGATCTCGGCGGCGCTGTCCGAGCCGTCCTTGCTGCTGATGAAACTGTTGATCCGCTTGCGGACCATTTCCTTGTCGCTCATGTCCTCGGTTCCCGCGCGGGAGTTCAGAAACGCAAAATATACTTTCCCAAAGGCGACGAACCCCGGTCATATTCCGTCAAATCGTTCCCCGGAACGAGGGCGCGTTGCCACCGATAAGGTAATGTTCTATTTCGTTTGCGATCAACCTCACACCGGAGGCTCACCATGCCGGCCAAGAAGAGCGCCAAGTCCAAGATCTCCACTCCGGTGGCCAAGCCTGCGAAAAAAAAGGCGGCGAAGACGGC
>CAYXXL010000085.1:0-10106 GCA_964469025.1 uncultured Fibrobacteria bacterium | reverse complement strand
TGTCCCCCGTTCCTCCGTACAAGGCCACGTTCGACCAGCTCACGCTCCCCGGACTTGCCCCCGTCACCTGATAGATCTGCGCGCCGGTCAGGCGCACGACGCCATCTTCCCGCGTCGTGAACGGGGCCGTGTCACCCACCTGGATCGCCAACATCTGTCCGCCCAGGTTGGCGACGTTCGCGCCCATTCGGCGGCCCGAAGCACCGGGAATCCGCGCGAGGATTCCTCCGGGATTGTCCACGATGTTCTTCCAGGGCGTTCCATTGGCGGGACGAACGCTCCCCGTCCAGCTCACCCGCACGTGCAGGGAAGTCCGGACACGCACCGACCCGTCGGACTCCAGGGACGCCAGGGGGAAATCCAGCGACACCATCCGGACGGATCCCGTCACCTTTTCCGAGGATGTCGGGGGAACCGTCGCGGGAGCGGGCGAGGCCTTCCCCGTGCGGGGATCGATCTTGGGGATCCGGGCCCAGGTCCTCCTGGGCAGGATCTGTCCGCTGTCCCCCAGGATCTCCAGGTGCCAGGACGAATTCGCGGGAAGGGCCAGCAACGCCCTCAGCCGCGGGGCGTCCAGGTCTCCTGCATGCTCGGACTGGGGAAGGCCGCGCTCTTCGGCCGACCACGCCCCACCTCCCACCGGAACCACCTTCCAGGCGTCGCCGCGCCAGACAGCTTCCCATTCCCCCGACCGGTCCACCAGGGTCCTGAAAGGGGAACCGACGCAAAATGCCGCGGCCAGCACGACGATAGGAAGAAAGCGCATCCGCATCAAAATAGCCAACTCCGCCCCGACCGATGGCGCCGTGTGGAACTCCGCCGCTTGCCGCAGGCGAGCCTCAGGGCATGAGAAGTTCGACACGGCTGCCCACCTTGGGCAGCAGCCGGGAAAGCCCCTCCGCGTCGGGATCCACCAACTTGCGCCAGAGCGGAATGCGCGGAGCTTCCTCCTCCACCGCGGCGGCGGCGGCGAGCCCTCCCAGCTGTCTCGCGTCGGCCTCGGCGTCGAGCAGGGTGCCCAGGGTGTCGATCAGCTTCGCCTTCCACGCCTGGCGACCGGTCAGAACCCGTCCGTCGGCCAGGGTGTCGAGGGCCGCGGAGTCCACGTGCCTCCGTTCGGCCACCGCGCCCCTGAACTGGGAATACACGTCCAGGACCATGGTGTGGAACAGAGCCTTCTCCCGATCCGTCAGCGGCCGGAACGGACTGCCCGCGTCCTTCGCCTCGCCGCTCTTCACGACCTCTTCCTGGATCCCGAGCTTCTCCATGAGCGCGTGCACGTCGGTGAACTCGGTGATCACCCCGATGCTCCCCGTGAGAGATCCGGGATCCGCCCAGATGCGGCGGGCCCCCAAGGCGGAGTAGTAGCCCCCGGATGCCCCGACGTTCCCGATGCTGGCCACCACGGGCTTCACCCTGTCCAGCGACCGGAGCTCCTGGTAGATCTCCTGGGAGGCGCCCACGGCTCCACCCGGCGATTCGACGCGCAGCACGACCGCGCGCACGTCGGAATCCTCCCGGGCGTCCTCCAGCTGTTCGATCACCCGGCGGGGCTCGATGATTTCGCCCTCCAGGCGCACGATCTGGATGTGGCGCGCGCTCGGCGACTTGCCGCCCATCCGACGACCGGCGACGCAGGAGACGACGGCGACGGCCACGAACAGGAAAAGGAGAAGCATGCGTTTCACGCGAACCTCGGAACCGGAAAAGGGGTCATCGAGCCGAAGCCAAGGGGACCAGGATCACCTGGCCGGGCTTGAGCTTCGAGCGGGTCAGGCCGTTGAGTTCCATCAAGGTGTCCACGGTGGTGGCGCGGGCGATCGCGATGGAATAGAGGGAATCCCCGAGGCGGACGATGTAGGACGCCGTGCGCAGCTTGGCGGCGACGAGGAACCGGGTGGAGTAGCGGGGCGTCGTCACCGGGGGAACGGCCTGGGCGTTCGCGGTCGCCGGGATGACCAATCTCTGTCCAACATCGATCCGGTTCGAACGGAGGTGGTTCAGGTGCCGGACGCTGGAGGCGCCGACGGCGTATTGCTCGGCGATCGCGCCCAACGTCTCGCCCTGGCGGACGACGTGGATCTGCTCCGGGCCGCGCTCGGCGGTCCGCGTCGGCGAAGCCTTGGCCCTGGCGACCGGTCCAGGCGACGGCGCGTCCGGGTCGTCCGCGCCGATCCAGAGCCGTCTTCCGGGCTTGACCCGGTCCGAGGCCAAGCCGTTCCACTTCCGGATCTGTTCCGCGGTGACGCCGTAGCGGCGACCGATCTTGTCCAGGGTCTCGCCCCATTGGACGCGGTGGCGGAACGGCTGATCCGGGGCCACGGGCTGCACGGAAGGAGACGTGTCCGGGGCATCGTTTGCGGCCACTTGTCCCGAAGCGGTGTCCACGGGCAGCTTCAAATCGGCGATGGCGTCCCGCTCCGCGACCGTGGGAGCCGAAACCCAGATCCGGTGGCCCGGTCGGAGCCTTGCACCGGACAGACCGTTCCAGACCTTCAGATCGTCCGTCGTGACGTCGTAGACCCGGGCGATGGAAGCGATGGACTCGCCTCGGCGGATCTTGTGCGAGAGCTGGTGGGACGGTTCGGGGATCCCCTCCCCCCGCTTCGCCAAGGGTGGCTCGGCCAGCGCGACTCCCGATCCGGCGGGGCAATCCCCCCAGATGACCAATGTCCTTCCCCCGCGCACCTTCCTGCCCCGGATCTTGTTCCATCTCCTGATGTCGGCGACACTCACGCCGTAGCGGGCGGCTATGCCCGCCAGGGTTTCCTTGCGCCGGACCCGGTGCACGTACCTCTGCGGTTGGGGAGCCTGGAAGCTGGGTTCCAGCGAGGCGTACGCGTCGGCGAACCGCGACCGGGTTCCCTGGGGCAGGTTGAGCAACCAGTTGTCGTGGACGGGGGGCGTGGTCCCGCGCACCAGGGCGGGATTCAGCAGTCCCAGGGAATCTTCCTGCACCCCGAGCGCTTGGCCGATCTGGGAAAAGCTGTACCCTCCCTGCACGGTGAAGGTGTCGGCGAGGACAGGTGCCCAGGGCTGGATCTCGAAGCCGTGGGCCTTGGGGTTCTTCGCGAGGATGGCGGCGGCGAAGATCCGGGGAACGTAGTTGCGGGTTTCGCGAGGCAGGCCGATGCGCCAGTAGTCGTTCACGCCGGATCGCCGGATCGCCCGTTCCACGCAGTTTTCGCCGCAGTTGTAGGCCGCGATGGCCAAGCGCCAGTCGCCGAATTCCTGGTAGAGGCTCGAGAGGTAGACGATGGCGGCCTGGGTGGACTTCCAGGGATCCCGGCGCTCGTCGACGAAGCGGTCGATCCGAAGGCCGAACTTCCTTCCCGTCCCCGGGATGAACTGCCAGATGCCGGCGGCGGCGGCGGGACTGGTGGAGTGCGGGTTGAATCCGCTTTCGACCATGGCGAGGTACAGGAGGTCCTTGGGCATCCCGTGCGCCTGCAACTGCTGGGTGATGTAGCCCTCCCACCTGCCCTTGCGCTCCAGCCACCGGGCGAAGTGCTGGGGAATCTGGTCCTTGAAGACGCGAAGGTTCATCAGGACGAGGTCGTTGATCTCCACCGGAAGGTCGAAGGTCGAGGTGGAATCGGCCATCGCCTCCTTGCGCAAGGAGGCCGCTGTGGCCGAGTCGAGAGGAGCCATCGCCGTGGTGTCTGGAATGGAATCGAGGATCGCGGCACCGTCTTCCTCGTCTTCCCCGGGCTCCTCGACGATGTCCGGTTCCAGCGAATACGGGAGGTTGCTCCGCATGGCGCCCAGCACCTGTTGCGTGAGGGCGCGGACTCCGGAAGCCGACGCGGAGGTATCCAGGACGGACAGGTCCGACATCGCGTTGGAAAGCACTTCCTGGGATTGGGCGTAGAGGCCTTGGGCCTGGAGCTGCATCCCGGTGTCGAGGAGCCGGCGGATGCGCGCCACCGCCACCGGCTCCTTGGAAACCTCGGGGAAGGCGCCCGACCGCGCCGACGACGCGCACCCCGTCCACGCGACAGCCGCGACGAGCAGGGCCAGGAGGGTGACGGCCCCGCGTCTCATCTACTCCTCGATGTCCAGATCTTCGGCGTAGCTCTTCCAGATCCCCTCGCCGCGGGCGAAGTTGGGATCGTCGAAATCGATTTCCTGGCTTTCCTCGTCGTCATCCCTGCCTTCGGAAGCCTCGCCGTCGGCGTCTTCCTCGAAGCCAGGGCCGAACGATCCGTCCAGATCCTCGAACTCGTCCTGTTTGGGCCGGCGGGCGAACCGCCAGCAGACGTCTCCAGAGCGCATCAATACACCCTCCACGGTGGGATGAGTCTCCACCGATACCGAGGTCGGAAGTATATCACAAGACCCATTCTAGTCAAGTCGTTTCGACAACGAGTCTTGACGAATGCCATCGCGGCCATTCCTTCCCTTGCACGGATGTGCAGTCTATCATAGGTTTGCCGACTTTTCCGCAATGCTCGAATTTCGCAACGTCCGTACCAGGAAAGGGAGATCGTGGCCGCCGCCAACCCAGACGCCCAGAGCATGGCCAAGCGCCAGCAGGAGATCTCGGTCGCCGATTTCTTCGCCAAGAACCGCCACATGCTGGGTTTCGACAATGCCCGCAAGGCCATGCTGACTGCGGTCAAGGAAGCCGTGGACAACTCGTTGGACGCCTGCGAGGAGGCCCGGATCCTCCCCGAAATCCGCGTGGAGATCCGCAAGGTGGAGGGCACCGAGGACCATTTCGTGATGTCGGTGCGGGACAACGGCCCGGGCATCGTCACGGCCCAGATCCCCCGCGTGTTCGGGAAACTGCTGTACGGATCCAAGTTCCACCGCCTGCGCATGAGCCGCGGCCAGCAGGGCATCGGGATCTCGGCCGCCGGGATGTACGGCCAGATCACCACGGCCAAGCCCGTGCAGATCACCAGCCGCGCCTTCAAGTCCAGGCCGGCCCGCTACCACGAACTGCGGATGGACCTCAAGCGAAACGAGCCGGTGATCCTGGAGGATCGCGAGGTGGAATGGCCCTGGTCGCCCACCGGGACGCAGGTGGACATCACCATGAAGGCGACCTTCTTCCGGGGTCGCCAGTCGGTGGACGAATACCTGGAGCAGACGGCCATCGCCAACCCCCATGCGTCGTTCACCTTCATCGCACCCGACGCCACCATCCGGACCTTCCCGCGTGCCGCGACGGAACTTCCCCCGGAACCGGTCGAGATCCAGCCCCACCCCCACGGGATCGAGCTGGGAATCTTCACCCGGCTCCTGCACGACAGCCCCCACCGCAGCATGGGCGTCTTCCTGACCAGCTCCTTCTCGCGGGTGAACTCGCACGCCTCGGGACAGGTTTGCAAGGCAGCCGGAATCGCTCTTTCCGCCGTTCCTGGGGAGATCCATCCGGACGACGCCGAAAGGCTCTTCCAGGCCCTGCAAAAGGCGGATCTGCCCCCCCCCCGCACCGATTGCCTGGCTCCCATCGGGGTCGAGCACCTGCTCAAGGGGATGCACAAGGAGTTGGGGGCCGAATTCTACGCCGCCACCACCCGCAAACCCGCCATCTACCGGGGCAACCCGTTCCAGATCGAGGTGGGCCTGGCCTGGGGCGGGAAACTGGATGCCGAAGGTGTGGCGCGGGTGATCCGTTTCGCCAACCGGGTGCCGCTGCAATACCAGCTTTCCGCCTGCTCCAGCACCAAGGCCGTCATGGACGTGGCCTGGAAATCCTACGGTCTCCAGCAGTCGAAGGGGTCGCTTCCGGTGGGCCCGCTGGTGATCATGGTCCACATGGCGTCGGTCTGGGTGCCATTCACGAACCAGGCCAAGGAAGCCATCGCCGACTACGACGAGATCCGCAAGGAGTTCAAGCTCGCGCTGCAGGAGGCGGGAAGAAAGCTCGGAACCTACCTCAAGCACAAGCAGGCGGCGGCGGGCCAGGCGAAGCGCCGGAACATCTTCAACGCCTACATCGAGGAGGTGGTGCGCGCCTACCAGAGCATCACCAAGGAAGATGGCGCGTCCCTGCGCGAAGCCCTGCTGGAGACCGCGCGCAAGAAGACGGAACTGGCCGAGAAGCTGGAAGCCATGAAGCACCGCGCCGCGCCGGAAGAAGTGGAAGGCACGTTGGTCATCGGAGCCGACGGGCAGCCGATCGCCGTGGAGGTCTCGACGGATCCCGTCTCCCCCGGAGCCTCGGATTCGGAGGTCGACGCGGACGCGGTCGAACCGGTCGAAGGCGACCTGGAAAGCCTGGCCGCACCGGCCCCTCCCGCGACGGCCCACAAGGTCCGCGCGCCGCGCGAAGGCCATTCGGAGCCCACGGGGCCGATCGGCACGACGCTCAACCTCTTCGGAGAGGAGGAGGCATGAACGCCGCCGCCAAGAAGAAGCTCTCCACCGACGAGAAGATCGTCCAGATGGCGAACACCGTTCGCAGCCAGGGCTTGGCCGGGAGCGATCCCCTGTTCCACGTGCCCAGCCGCACGCTGGCCAACGTGAACTTCAACGAGGTCAAGCGCATCATCGAGATGGGCGAGGGAAAGACCGCCCGCGAGTTCTTCAACCTGGGGCAGTCCAAGAAGTTCATGCAGACGATGCTGGTCGCCGAGGCCTGCAAGAGGCTGGTGCACGCCGGCAAGACCAACTCGATCCGCGACCTGTACTACATGACCAAGCACACCATCGCCGGCACCCGCGAGAACACGTTCGACGACCAGAACGAATCCGACCCCATCATCGAGGACCTGGAAGTCACGCTGGACAGCCTGCGCGAGGAGCTGCACCTGTTCGCGTCCAACAAGGGCGCCATGGTGGGCGAGATCACCGTGGTGGACGGCGGTGACGTCATCGACGCCCGGCGCATGGGAACCGGCGGCTGGTCGGTGCCGTCCATCGTGGAGCCGGACGTGATCCAGTTCCGCGAGTGCGAGGCCAAGTTCATCCTGCTGGTGGAGAAGGACGCCATGTGGCGCCGCCTGAACGAAGACAAATTCTGGCGCCAACACCGCTGCATCCTGATCCACGGCGGCGGCCAGCCTCCGCGCGGCGTGCGGCGGCTCATGCACCGCATGGTGAACGAGCTGAAGCTGCCCCTCTACGTGTTCGTCGACAACGACCCCTGGGGCTACTACATCTACTCGGTGGTCAAGCAGGGATCCATCTCGCTGGCCTACGAGAGCCGGCGCATGGCCATCCCCAACGCCAAGTTCATCGGGCTCTCCAGCGCCGACGTCCAGAAGTACGACATCCCCGACGAGGTCACGATCCGGCTGGAGGACACCGACATCGCGCGGGCCAAGGAGATCATGGCCTATCCGTGGTTCGCGGGCAAGAAGGCCTGGCAGACGGAGATCCAGCGCATGCTGAGCTCGAAGGTGAAGCTGGAACTGGAAGCCTTGAGCGCCAAGGGCATCACCTTCGCGAGCGACGAATACCTGCCCCGCAAGCTCAAGGACAAGGACTTCCTGGACTGACGCGATGGGAGCCCTCCGCCTGTACCTTGCCTTGTGCGTCGTGGCGGAGCACTCCGGCGCGTTCCCCTTCCCGACCCACTCGGGGACCCAGGCGGTACAGCTCTTCTTCTTGATCTCCGGCTTCCACATGTCGCTGGTCCAGGACCGGTACCCCTCCGCCGCTTCCTTTTGGCGCAGCCGATTCCTGCGCATCTACCCCGTCACCTGGGTGGCCCTTGGCGTGGGATTCTTCGCCAGCCTGGGATCGGGCATCCTGTGGGGACGGTGGATCCTCCTGCACGATTGGCCGGGAGCGCTGCATCACTACGGCATGGCCGGGGCGGTGCTGGCAGGCGCGTCCAATTTCACCCTCTTTTTCCAGGACTGGGTGATGTTCCTCTCGCAGGACGCCGGGCAGGCCCTGCATTTCACAAGCGATTTCTTCCAGGACCCGCATCCCCTGTACAAGCTCCTGCTGTTTCCCCAGATGTGGTCGGTGGGACTGGAACTGACCTTCTACCTGCTGGTTCCGATCCTGTGGAGGAAGTCCACGCCTTGGATCCTGGGCCTGGCCGCCTCCTGCACATGCCTCCGTGTCGCGACCTACCTGGGCATGGGGTGGACCACGGATCCGTGGGACTACAGGTTCTTCCCCTTCGAGCTCGGCGTCTTCGCGCTCGGGATGGCGTGCCAACGGCTTGGAGGACGGGTCGGACCCCTCCCGTGGGCTTCGAGGTTCGCACCCCGCACCGCCGTGCTGGTGGCGCTGTTCGTGGTGGCCGGATGGGCGCAGCACCGCGCCGAGCTGCTCGCCTCGCCTTGGGCCGACCTCGCGGCCATTCCGGCCTGGGCGGGGGTGCTGCCTTTCCTCTTCGCGACGACCAGGAACTGTCCGAAGGATCGGTTCCTGGGAGACCTTTCCTTTCCCGTCTACCTGGTGCACATGCTGGCCATTCCGCTGGCCCTCCACATGGCGGGATCCGTTCGGACGCTCGCTGGTCCGCTGTCCGCCGCGATCACCCTGGTCCTGGCTCTCGCGCTGTGGAGATGGGTGGAACGCCCCATGGACCGCTTCCGACACCGGAGCGGGCTTCGTTCCTGAATGGTCGTCCCGGCTATTCCAGGCCGGGGAAGCTACCGGAGCCGGCGTCGTCCGACTTCACGTCGTCGGGGAAGGGAAAGAACGGAACCTCCGAGGCGATCTCGCGCACCTCGTGCGGACGCATATCCTTCATGATCTCCTCCAGGTCGCCCCGACCGAACTTGGGGAGTGCGAAATAGGCCGAACTGGCGGTCTTGGGCTGGTTCATACCCCGAGTATGCCACGCCGAATCCGCTTCGGTCCAGTCCTAAATCAAGAGCAACACCCTGGAGGGATGCCGAGCGACCAGCACCCCTCGCGTAGATGGCTTCCCGAGGAAACCGGATCTTCAGTAGTTGTTGTCGCGCTTGCCGGAGCCATCGATCTCGAAGGCGATCGTGGCCACCGGGCAACCTTCCGACGCCTCCTTGATCTCGGCTTCGTACTTGGAGAAGTCGACGCCCTTCTTCACGATCATCTTCTCGGGCACGGAGAAGACGGTGTCCGCGACGGCTTCGCAGGCCCCGCACATCGTGCATTCGTTTTCCGTCTCGTCGAGCCAGACCTTGGTGATGGCCATGGGACACTTCCTTTGATGTTGTGGTTCAGGATATTGGTGGAAAAGCTCCAAAAAGATAGAACCGCGTCGCCAGGGGAACGACTGCCGAACCGCATTGCGATGGGAGAGAAGGTGGTAGACTGGCCAGCGATGCAGCCGACCGTTCCAACGCTCTTCTTCCTGCTCGCGGCGAGCTCCCCGGGAGTTTCCCAAGGCGAATCGCCGGCCATCGACTCCGGCCCGCTCCGGGTTCCGGCGGTGGCCTCCGCTCCCGTCGCCAAACGGGCGACGACGTGGGCCGACACCAGCCACTCCCCCGGCTCGGCCGATTCGCCCCTTTGCGGCCGTCTTCCCGTCGACCACCTGCACTGGTGGCCGGACCTCGGCCCGTTGCACATTTCCGGCTCGGTCGTGGTGGGACCCGGCCAGGTCCTGGGTCTCGCCGCCGGCACCCTGGTCCTCGCCAGCGCGCGACCGACCTGCGACGACAGTTCTGGCATCCAGGGTGGAACCACGCTGTCCATCGCCGGAGGCTCCTTCTTCGTCCGCGGAACACCGAGCCACCCGGTGGTGTTCCGGCCCGCGGCGGCGGACCAAGGCCTGTCCTGGGGAGGGATCCGGGTGGAACAAGCCGAGGAAGGGACCGTGGATCTCCAGTGGCTGGAAGTCCATCGCGCCCGGACGGGAGCGACCTTCGTCGCGGGCTCAGGCGAAATCCGCCACGCGGTGTTCGAGGACTGCGGGATCGGGATCGCCGCCTTGGAGGGGGCCGCGCCGCGGATCTCCCACAGCGTGGTCGGTCGCTCCGCGGTGGCCGACGTCGTGTCGGAACTCTCCGCGCCGCTTCTCCGCTCCTGCCTGTTCGTGGATGGCTCCGGGGACGGAATCCGGTTTCGGGGGACGGGTCTGGCCCGCGTGGAGACCTCCTGTTTCTGGAGACACGGAGGTGAAACCGTGGTCCGCGGGCCCCAAGGGCTGGGCGGATGGACCAACGACACCCTGCCCGACCGCTACGGGAACTTGAGGCGCGACCCCG
>CAYXXL010000084.1:0-10191 GCA_964469025.1 uncultured Fibrobacteria bacterium | reverse complement strand
CCGCGACATCGGATTCGACCTGGACGAGGACTACCTCGCGGGATTCCGCCACATGCCGGGGCTGCGCACCAACACCGGCATCAAGTACTACCGCATCACGGGGAAGGGGGTTCCCCAGGAACCCTACGATCCCGCCAAGGCGTTCGCCAAGTCGGCCCTGCACGCGGGGGATTTCGTGGACAATCGCCGACGGCAGGTGGACTGGCTCGCGCGGTTCATGGACCATCCCCCCCTGATCGTGGCCCCCTACGACGCCGAGCTCTACGGCCACTGGTGGTACGAAGGTCCCGAATTCCTCTACTACGTCTTCAAGAAGATCCACTTCGACCAGGACGATCTCGAGACGGTCCGTCCCTCCGACTACCTCGAGTGGCACCCCGTCCACCAGCGCCAGCAGCCCGCCTTCAGCACCTGGGGACACCTGGGCTACGCCGACGTCTGGGTGAACACCCTCAACGACTGGATCTATCCCCACCTCCACGCCGCGGCCGACCGAATGGTGGAAATCGCCCGCAGGTTCCCGGACGCCTGGGGCGACTACCGGCGCGCCTTGAACCAGATGGCGCGCGAACTCTTCCTGGCGCAAAGTTCGGATTGGGCCTTCATCATGCGCACCGGGACCTCGGTGGAGTACGCCGTCGAGCGCACCCGCCAGCACCTTGTCGCCTTCAATCGCCTCTACGAGGTTCTCCGCGACGGCCGGCAGGTCCCTTTGGACGATCTCGCCGCGCTGGAGAAGCGCGACAACATCTTCTCCGACGTCGACTACAGGGATTTCCTTTGATCTCGTCCTTTCCAGGCGACAATCCGGTCCCGGAGGACGGCGTCCGCATCGGGCCTTGGACGCGGAATTCCGTGGCCACCGTCTACGCCAATCCATGGATCCAGGTGGAGCACCACCGGGTGGTGGATCCCGCGGGACGCGACGGCGTCTACGGCGTGGTGCGCTTCCTGCACCGCGCCCTGGGGTGCGTGCCGCTGCACGCGGACGGCACGGTGACCCTGGTGGGCCAGCACCGGTACCCGCTGGACGTCTGGAGTTGGGAGATTCCCGAGGGCGGAGGCAGTCTCGTCGCCGACCCGCTCGACGAGATGCGGCGGGAGCTCGCGGAAGAAACCGGCCTCACCGCCAGCGATTGGATCCCCCTGGGGCACATGCACCCGTCGAATTCCGTCAGCGACGAAACGGCGACATTGTGGCTCGCCAGGGGACTGGAGCCGGGAACGGCTACCCCGGAATCCACCGAAGGCGACATGCGTTCGATGCGGCTCCCTTTCGCCCAGGCCGTGGAGATGGCACTGGATGGTCGGCTCACGGACGCCATCACGGTCGTGGCCCTGCTTCGAGCGAGGCACTACCTGGAAGGGGAAGCCGCGGCTCGCCAGCACCCGGTCTAGGCAAGACCTTCCCGCGCGACACGCCAGCCACCGCCTGCTCGGGGAGTGCGGAACCCCTCAATTCCCCGCCATTGCGAACTGGAACGCGGTTTGTTGCCCTTTTTGCGGAAACCCTAGGGGGACACACCATGCCGCGACCGTCTTCGCAACATCCAGGACTCTCCCACTCCGGGGCGAACGCGCCTTGGTGCCTGCGGGAGGGGGCGCATGCATGCGAGATGGGCCTGCGCGCATTGCGCGCAGGCTTCCTGGACGAGGCCAGGAGCATATTCAAGGCCCTGATTCCCAGGGAACAGGCACATCCCGAACTGATCCTGGCCTTGGCCGAAACCGAACTCGCCGCGGGGGACATCGCCGCCTTCGAGGCCACGCTCGACCACCTCCCGTCCCCATTGTCGGCAACGGCCCGTGTCCAGGTCCTGCGGGCCGAAGGCGCGTTCAAGCAAGGCAAGACGGCCCTTGCGCTGGCATTGGGATTCACCTGCGCGGAGCTCTTCCCCAGGGATCCCCTCACCCGATTCCAATCCGCGCGCCTATTGTGGCTGGGTGCCCAGGAACGCGAAGCGGAAGTCGTGTTCCTTTCCCTCGCAGGCGATCCCGAGGTCGGATCGCGAGCTTGCGCCTGGGCGGTGTTCTGCGGCTGGAAGCAGAATCTCGTCGATGAAGTCGCGAGCCTTCTCGACGGCTTGCGCCGGGACGACGTGGTGTGCGAAGGTTTGCGGGAGTTCGGTGCGCGTTCCCTGGGGATTCCCTGGGAACCCAACCAGCTGGTCGCGCCCCGATCGAGGCGGGCCTGCGCGCAGGATTGGGAGTTCCTGCTTCTGGGGATCGGCCGGGGCCAAGCCATCGGGCCGCTACAGGTTTCCTTGGTTTGACCCGATGGACACGCGCCCCCCACCGCACATTTGGAGATAATTTGTCTCCCTCGCGGGCCGAAGGGGAGATCCACTTCCCGTTTCGCGGGGGAACCATCACGGAGTCCGAGCAAAGAGTTCCAAGGTGAGGGGATTGGGAATTCTCCTCCTGCTGGCAGGCTTGGGGCGAAGCCAGGTCGTCTGGTACGCGGTGCCCAGGACTCTCCAGGTCTACGGACATGCGCAAGCCGCCGACACCGGGACTGTCGTCGTGGCCGGGAGAGTGGACAGGGTCGAAACCCCGTTCAGGGAAATCGATCTCAAGGTCTTCCGCAACGGGCTGCTGCAGTCCACCCTGAAGCAGACGCTGGTCTTCACCGGAGACACCGCCCGGTTTTCCATTTCCAAAGGGATCAAGGCGGAGCTCGCCAACTACGAATACCAGGTGCTGGGCATCGAAGCGACCAGGGATTCCGCGCTTTGGACGGCCGATTCCGTCGCCTGCGGGGACATCGTCGCCATCGAAGGCCAATCGAACGCCGACGCCTGCGAATACCTGGGGTCTGCGGATACCAACCAGAGTCCATTCATCCGCGTGTTCGGCAACGGTGGCGAGGCGCCACCGTTCGACACGGCGTGGCACATCGGCGACGGCGACGTGTGCAGCGCGGGCACGGGGGGCACCGGTCAATGGGGGCTGCGCCTGGCCCGCGACCTGGTCGACAGCGCCAGGGTCCCCGTCGCCAGCTTCAACGGCGCGAGGGGCGGGGTCCCCATCGCCTTCTTCCAGCCGAACCTTTCCGACCGGACGGATTCCACCACCAACTACGGCCGCCTTCTCCGGCGCTTGAGGATGGGCGCAAGCGATTCGCTGGTGCACGCACTCGTCTGGTTCCAGGGCGAGGCGGACGCCGGACTCGGGACCTCGACCGCCGACTACATGAGCCAATTCCTGTCTCTGCGGGCCCAATGGCTCGCCGATCTCCCCGCCCTGGGCAGGATCTACCTGTTCCAGATCCGCAACGGTTGCGCCTTCCCGATCCCCGACGTGGCCGCCATCCAGGAGGCGCAACGGGAGCTCGCGCTCGGAACGGACGGCGTGGAGATCATGTCCAGCTCGGGGGAAGACCACTTCAACGATTGCCACTACCCCTACGAGCCAGGATACCGCGACTTCGGGGACGACATCTTCCGACTGGTCGACCGGGACTTCCACGGACGCGCATCGCTGGACAACATCGAACCGCCCCAGGTCAGGTTCGCCGAGGTGACGGGCACCAGGCAGATCACCCTGATCATGTCCAACGTCTTCGACAGCCTGACCTGGGGCGGGGCCGCCGACTCGGAGTTCGTGCTCGCGGGCACCACCGCGAAATTCGACTCTGGATCCGTCCAGGGCAACAAGGTGCGTCTGAACCTTTCCGCCGCCGCGAAGGGCATCTCCGGCATCACCTACCTGGGACACGAGGACACCGCCGACCCGCTCGTGACCAACCGCAACCGGATCGGCATGGTCCACTTCACGAACTTCCCCATCACCACGGCTTGGCAACGGGATTCGATCTGCGTGGCGGCCATCCTCGCGGCCAATTCCCTGAAGGTCTCCGTCGCGTCCGTGGTGACGCGCAATTCCGGCGGTCGCGCGATCGCGTTGAATCTCCATTCCAGGAAGCTCTCGGTGCTGCCCCGGGACATCGTCTACATGGACAGCCTGAAGACCCTGGACCTCGGTTCCAACAACCTTTCCGCACTGCCTCGGGAAACGAACCGGCTGACCCCCGGGATCCTCGTGGACTTGGATTCCAACGCCTTGTGCCGGTTGCCGGACTCCACCTCCACATGGATCGGAAGGCACTCTTCCGACGCCCAATGGAGAGGCTCGCAGAAGTGCCCCACGACCGGAACCCGAGCCACCGGCCATCCTGCCGCGACGGATCCGGTCGAGTGCCTGGTCTCCGGACGCAGAATCCGGCTCCAACTGGCCGAAAACGCCGAGCCGGTGGACGTGGAGGTGCGCAACCTCTCAGGCTCGCTCGTCTATTCCCGCCATCTCGCCACGGGGAACCTGAGCATCGACGCGTCGGGTTGGGGAAGCGGGCTCCACATCCTGTGCCTGAGATCCTCCAACGGCGTGAAGGCGGTGCGGTTGCCCCTGCTCTGACCATTCCCCGACCGCGCGCCGCCGACCGCGCTTCCCGCGCAACCGGTCTAGGTATATTCGAAGCCATGTCAGCCCTCTATCTCACGGCCTTTTCCGGCCGCCACGAAGGCGGCGACATCCCGGGCCACCTCTGGACCCCGGAGGGCGGCCAGCCCATCCGCCAGATCATCGAGGCGTTGCGCCAGGAAAATCCCTGGATCGCCGCGCGGCTTTCAGGTCGCGAGATCTTCACCCTGGACGTTCCCGACAATCCCGAAGCCGATCATCTGGTCGCTTCGCGCGAGGGAACCTGGAAGCCGGATTTCACCAACCTGGGAACCCGCGGGCTGGTCCTCCTCCTTTTCCTGCGCCACCTGAAGGCAAACAGGGTGCTGGTGGACGCGAGAACGGGCTTCGCCACCGTGTCTTCCCAGGAACTTCCCGACGGCAGGCTGGCCGTCGACGGGCTCGAACTCCACCTGGAATCGCGCGCCAGGGACCGGTTCCTGCTTTGGTTCCATCCGGTGCGCAGGGTGCTCGACTCCCGGCCCAACGCGCTCTCCGAACAAGGCCACCGCGCCTCGGACGTCTGGTTCCCGATCGATGGAGTGTCCGTGGCCTCGGCTCATCCCAAGGCCGCGCCCGGAGGCCATGTGCTGCAAGTCGGCCATCGGGGACGGCTGGTCCGGGATGGCGATCCCGCTGCGGTGATCCTCTCCGAGAGCCCTGCCGAACTTTCCGCGCAGTCCATCGTGCGCGCGGTCAGGAATTGGTTCCCCGCCGGAGGGGTCGCGGACCAGGGCCTGCGACTGGAAACGGATCCGTGCCCCGCCGAGGAACTGGGGTTGGTTCCCACCGTCCTGGTGGATCCGGACGTGGTCGCCCTGGATTGGGAAGACCGCGAGATCCCCGTCTCCGACGTGTTCCGCCAGGCCCTGGGCGGGATGACCGCGCTCCGGCGCCCGCGCCTCCCCCCCGCCACCTTCCACCTCTCGGGGATCCGCGATTTTGGGTTGGCGGAACAGACGGCGCTGATCCTCAACCAACGGGCGGCGGAATGGCCGGGGGTGGCGTTGCAGTTCGCGTCCGAGCCGGTCGAAGGAAGCATGGAGCTGCGCCTGGACGCCAGAGCCCCGGTCGTGCTGCAGCCGCGCTCGCCGCGCGCCTCCGGCCAGGCGGCGGGGTTGTTCCTGGAGTGCGTGCGCCGCGCCGGGGGAGATCCATGGCGACTGGACTATCCGGGGGCTCCTTGGTCCTTGGGCATCGCCCAGGCGTTCCTCTACGGCAAGATGCACCACCTGGCCCTGGCCCTCCTGGATCCCTTCGGCCGGATCGCCGCCTCGCTCGTGGTTCCTTTCCGTTTCTCGGATCTCTCCGAGCATGCCTTCGCGCGTTCCCTGGCCTCCAGGCTCTGGTCCATCGCGCCCGACCCGCTGGAGATCCACGTGGAGGAATCCCTGGAACTGCCGACCATCTTCCTGGAAGGCCTGGCCCCCCGGTCGACCGCTTGGCACCTGCGTCGGCGTTCCGCGGGACGGGCCTTTTCCGGGACCAGCTACGAATGGATCCAGCCCGGCGAGGGAGCCGTCGGTCCGGATCGACTTCTGGCCTGCGTGGATTCGGATCACGGACCGGAATACATCGTCCTGGATCGGTCGAGGGGCACCGGATCCATCGAATCGGCGCTGCAGGTGATCCTGACCTTGGAGCACGCCTGGGTGCCTGGACGCGCCGAACGTCGCCGCCTGCCCGCGACCCTGGAATGGGCGCGGGGCCTCCTGTACCAGCGCGACAGGTTCCAGACCTTCGCCCCGGGGAAGCTCGCGGAGCGGGTGCGCACCCAACTGTCCGAGGGACCTACTTTTCCCTCCCCATGAGCGAACCAATCCGACAGATACCCGCCGATCGCCCCTTCACCATCGCGGGAAAAACCTACCACAGCCGCCTCCTGGTCGGAACGGGCAAATACGACTCCCTGGAACTCATGGCCGAGGCGCTGGAGGCCTCCGGAACGGAAATCGTCACCGTCGCCCTGGGCCGCGTGGATCTTTCGGCCCCGAAAGGCAAGGGGATCTTCGACGCGATCGACCCCGCCAGGTACACCATCCTCCCCAACACCGCCGGCGCCTTCAACGTCCAGGACGCCTTGCGCATCGCCCACCTCTCCCGGTCCATGGGCTGGAAGCTCCTCAAGCTGGAGGTCCTCTTCGACCAGAAGACGCTGCTGCCCGATCCCATGGGCACCTTGGAAGCCGCGCGCATCCTGAAGGACGAAGGCTTCGACCTGTTGGTGTACACCAACGACGATCCGGTGCTGGCCCAGAGGCTCGACCAGTTGGACGTGGCCGCCATCATGCCGGCGGGAGGCCCCATCGGGTCCGGCCAGGGAATCCTGAATCCATCCAACATCCGCATCATCCTGGAGTCCGTGAAGGCCCCCGTGCTCATCGATGCCGGCCTGGGCACCGCCTCCGACGTGGCGCAAGCGATGGAGCTGGGTGTCGACGGAGTCCTGCTCAACACCCCCATCGCCAAGGCCCTGGACCCCGTGCGCATGGCGCGTGCCATGAAGGCCGCCTGCGAAGCCGGTCGAGACGCCTACCTCGCCGTGCGGATCCCCCGCAAGCTCTACGGTTCGGCCTCGAGCCCGCTGGAAGGACTCTCCCCGCCGCGTCGACCCGCCCCGGGACCCTGAACTCGGATTCCCGCCAGCGCAAGCGCCTTGCGGGGAAGGCTGGAAACGATCCGTTCGGACAGGTCCCGCACCGGGCACCACAGCCAACCAGGGGGCGGGTTCCGACCGCTCCACCCGCCTTCCACCACCGTCCAACGGACGTCGTGGTGGGTGATGGCGTGCCGCACTTCGCCCAGAGGCGATGCCGAAACCGTCAAATCGGCATGGTCGCCTTCGCAAGGAAGGATCCACAGGCCCGAGAGGAGCTCGCCGGATCCGGCCCGCCGCAACAGGATTCCCCGATCTTCCCGGGCCACCACCGCCGTGCGGCGCACCACGACCTTCTCCGAACGGCTCCTGGGCGCGGGAAAGCGCTCGGGCTCCCCTCGCGACGCTCCCAGACAGATTCCGGAAAGGGGGCACGATGCGCAGTCCGGATTCCTCGGCGTGCAGACCAGGGCTCCCAGCTCCATCGTCGCCTCGTTCAGCGCCCCGGCCTCCCCGCCCGCGATCCAGGACGAAGCGATTTCCGCCATCCGTCGCGCACCGGGTCCCGTGCGGGGATCGACGTCCAGGGCGCCCAGGCGCGACAGGACCCGGATCGCGTTGCCGTCGACCATGGCCACGTTTTCCCCGAAGCACAGCGAGGCGATCGCGGCCGCCGTGTAGGGACCCACCCCGGGCAGCCGGGCGAGGTCTTTGGCGGTCTTCGGCCAACCCTCGCTTGCCACCACGGCCGCGGTCCGGCGCAGATTACGGGCGCGGCTGTAGTAGCCCAATCCGGCCCAAGCCGAAAGGACGTTCTCTTCGGTGGCTTCCGCGAGGATCCGGGGAGACGGGAACGACCGCATCCATTCCTCGAAGCGCGGGACCACCACCTCCATGCGCGTCTGCTGGCTCATGACCTCGGAAACCAGCGTTTTCCAAGGGTCGCGGAGCGTTCCGGGGGGAGTGCGCCAAGGCAAAACCCGCCGATGCCGCGAAAACCACGCGACCAAGGTGTGCGGCGCCGGGCCGACGCTGTGCTGGGATGGGTCCATGCGACGAAGGTCCAATCAACAAATCCGCTCCTGCCGCCACTCCCGTCGATTCCCGGGAAGAATGCGAGAATCGGGCTTGCCAGCATCCTGGAAAAATGCCAGCTTTCGGGGGAGCTGTTACTTCCTCTCCCTCCATCCCGACGCAACCCGCACCGCAGACATCGTCCGGTCGGGTTGAAGGATCCCGCCCCCATGAAAAGACAGTTCCTCTCGGCTTTTCCCCCCTTGATCCTGGCAGGGTGCGCCGTGACTCCCTGGCCCCACTACGAAGCCGCCGTCCGATGCCACATGGACGGCAAGAAGCAGGAGTGCGACGGCGACTACCTGAAGGCCATCGAGATCGGGCCCAGGACGCAGGGACTCCACGCCTCCTATGGAGTCCACCTTCTGCTGGAAGGCAGACGCGACGAGGCCCTCAAGGAATTCGCGATCGAGAAGGCCAACTATCCGGGCTTCGCGCCCAAGGGAATCGACCAGCTCGCCCTGGGCACCGCGAATCCGGCGAGCGCCGGTTCCGACTCCATCTCCCGCACCGAAACGAGCCCGCGATGAACGGATTCCGTCTTCTGGCCATCGGGGGGATCCCGCTTCTTTTCTCCGCCTGCGCCCCCGAGATCCACACGACCGCGGACTTCCAGCGGCTCAAGCCGCACAGCGTCCTGGTCCTGCCCCCGGAGAACACCACGGCGAACACCGACGTCCTGGAAAAGTCCTATCCCTTCCTCTTCTCCGAACTCGCCCAGAGAGGGTACTACGCGGTCAGCCCGGAACTGGCGATGCAACTGTTCCAGGCCAACAAGATGGAAGACCCCGGACGGTTGAACAAGCTCCCCACCGGAAAGTTCAACGAGGTCTTCGGCGTGGACGCCGTGCTGCGCACCAAGGTCACCGAATGGAGTTCCAAGTACATCGTGGTCTCCTCCACGGTGAACGTGGGATTCGACATGGAACTCCTGGACGCCAGGACCGGAACCCTGCTCTGGAAGGACAGCAAGGTCCTTTCGCAGGCTCCCAACAACGGTTCCGGAGGGGGACTCGTCGGCGCCCTCGTCGGCGCGGCGCTCCACGCGGCGGTCACTCCCTACGAACCCGTCGCCGACCAGAACGCCAAGAACATGTTCGCCACCATTCCGCAAGGGAGCGTAAATGTCGTCACGCCTTGATCCTCCGATCCTGGTCCTGTCCGCGGTCCTCTTCGCCGGGTGCGCCTCGGAAGTGAGGCAGGTGTCCAAGGTCCCGCCACCGCCACCGCCCAACCCCATCCACCCCGTGGACTACCCGGGGCTCAAGCAGCGCATCGCCATCGTCAAGTTCGAGGACAAGTCCGGGTACGGAAACAACCTGTTCGGTGCCGTGGACGACCTGGGCGGCCAAGCCGCCGACGCCCTGGCCGCCGATCTGATCCAGACCGGGGAGTTCGTGGTCATCGAACGCCAGCAGATGGCCTCGCTGGAAAGCGAAGCCAAGCTCCAGGGACAGCAGTCCCAGTTCACCTCCGTGACGGCGCTGGCCTTCGGCGCGGTGACGGAATTCGGCACCAAGACCGAATGGGAAGACCAGGGATTGACCAAGACGAAGGTCCAGACCGCCCACGCGAAGGTCTCCATCCGGCTTGTCGATCCGGCGACCGGGGTGGCCTTCTACTCGGAATTCGGGCAGGCCGACGCCACCAACGAGGCTTCCCAGACCCTTGGCTTCGGAAGCAAGGCGGGCTACGACGCCACCTTGACCGACAGGGCATTGAACGGCGCCATCTCCAAGCTCACCGGGAACATCCTGAATTCCCTCCGAGGCATCCCCTGGCACGCGCCCGTCCTCGATGTCCAGCCCGGTGTCGTCGCCCTGGGCGCGGGCAAGAGTTCCAACCTGAAGGTCGGAACCGTGGTCGCCCTCTACAAGCCGGGGCGCAAGGTCCTGAACAAGGCGACCAACACCACCATCGAACTGCCCGGAACCGTCGTGGGGAAGGCGAAGGTCACGGCCCTGTTCGGAGAAGGAATCGCCGAAGGTTCCATGGCGGCCATCGTGGAGTCCTCCGAACCGATCACCACCGACATGCAAGCTCGAATCGAGGTCTCCCCATGA
>CAYXXL010000083.1:0-10212 GCA_964469025.1 uncultured Fibrobacteria bacterium | reverse complement strand
GCCCCGAGCATCGACACCCGCTGGGGATGGCTCAAGACAAAGAGTCCGGAGAACCCCAATCCGATGGATCCGGTCAAGGAATATGTGCCCTACACCGATCATGTGCGAGCCTTGTGCATCCGCCGCAACACCGCCTCCGCCGGCGCCGCCCCCACTTGGGATGAATTTTCGAAGGTGCTGGAAACCCCGTCCGGATCAAGCACCGTCCCGTTCCCTACGGCCCATTGGCACCTCCACCCAAAGGAATTCATTCGCCTGTTCCGGAAATGCGGATGGCTGAGCAAGGAGGAATTGGCGAGAGTTTATCCAGATTCTGTCTATAACACGCGGGAGATCCCGGATCCGAGCGCGCGCCGCGAGCAGTACCGGATGCAGGTGAACCAGATTTTGAGCAAATACCTGATTTTGTCTAGGGCGCGCATGTCTCACTTTTTTGGACAAGGTGCCGTGGAGTCGTTCAGTTTAGGACGGATGGTCGAGGCATCTGGCGTGCATTTCAAAGCAAGCCTACAACCGGAGATAGCCGGGTTCTACAATGACCCGACTGACACATATTATGACATGTATGAAGGAATACTCGGGAATGTTGATGTTCGTGATGGAATAAAATTCCGTGGGAGAGGGATGAAACAATTGACGGGAAGAGTCAACTATGCGACTTATTTCGTATATCGCGCATTTCTGGTAGCCAACAGCTTCGATGTTCCTTGGTGGACTGGTGCAAACCATCACCAAAAGCAGATTCCGGGGACAAGGGCTGCACTAATTCAAATGCCTGAAATAGCAGGAAATAACGAGTATAATTGTATTGATACTGGCGGATGGTTCTGGACAACTGGAGCAGCATTGCTTAGGGAAAGGCCACTGAATCGATTGATTGTGGGTGAAGATATTTCTGATGCCACAATCACTGCGATTACACGCGCAATCAATGGAGGAAGTAATGGGCTACCGGAACGAATAACCCATACGAATAGAATTTCAAAATATTTTCTTGATGAGCCGTAGCCTCCCAGAGGAATACACTTCATGCTCATGATAGGCGTGCTGATTTTACTCCAGTTTTTCGGCGGGGCCAACTTGTCGGAGCCCGTGCGGTTGGATTCAATCGATGGATGGCAATTCTCGATTCCAAAACAATTCAAACTGAAGAAGGAAACTCGTGAACTAAAGAATTGGTCCTGCAAAAATTTTATGGAACTGGAAAAAAATTTTGGAGTAGAAGTCTCTGTCTGTTCTGGCCATCATTCGAATCAAAATTGGCAGAATGAAATTGCTCTGTACAGTGGATTGGAATCCCAAAATGATACACTTTACGGGTCAGGATACTTCGACCTGGTTCCTGCGGAGAGACTTCTTGTTCCTCAAGGAATGTCAGGATGGTCTGCGAGTGTCACTTGTGGACGTATGGATCAAGCGGGACAACATTCTGCAGGAGGGGTGTGTTTCAGTGGATATGTGCAACTGGACTCCAGTGGCAATACCTTAGCAATCCAGGCTGGAGCAATGCCTGATCAGGGAAATATTTCAAAAGAGGAATTGTCGAATTGGGCGAAAAAGATGCTGCTCGGCGCACGTCCAATGGCTCCATAGACACCTCCGATTTTTTCCGAGCGAAGTGGCCTCTCAAATACAAAGCCAACCTTTGTAGATTTCCTTCCTATCTGACCAGGTACGGGGGAGCATGGACCAAACCAAAGGAGAGCTGGACCCGGAGGCCGAACGAGCCCTGGCGCTGGCGGGGGAACTCCGCGTGGTGCTGGGCAACCTGCGGCGTCGGCTGCGCGAGCAGGCGCGTCCGGGAGACCTCACCTGGTCCCAGATGTCCGTCCTGGGCCGGTTGGAACGCGAAGGTCCCACGACCGTGACGGTCCTCGCGAAGGCCGAGGGCGTTCGGCCCCAATCCATGGGAGCAACGGTTTCCGTCATGCAGGCCGCCGGTCTCGTGGTCGGCGCGCCGGACCCCGGCGACGGGCGGCAGACCGTGCTTTCCCTGACGGATTCCTGTCGGGAAATGGTCCAGGCGAACAGGGCGGCGCGGGTGGATTGGCTGTTCCGAACCATCCGATCGAACCTTTCATCCAGGGAGCAGGAAGCGCTGGCGACCGGTGTCGAACTCCTGCGTCGGCTCGTCGACGCACGGGAGACCGGATGAAGGGCACTTTCCGCTCGCTGAACGGCTACAACTACCGGGTGTGGGCCAGCGGCGCCATCGTTTCGAACGTGGGCACCTGGATGCAGCGCATCGGCCAGGACTGGCTGGTGCTCACCCAACTGACCCACAAGAACGCGACCGCCATGGGCGTGGTCATGGCCCTGCAGTTCGGGCCAGCGCTGGTGCTTCTGCCCCTCACCGGCTTCGTGGCCGACCGACTCGACCGGCGCAAGCTCCTCATCTGCACCCAGGCATCCATGGGAGCACTCGCCTTGGGCCTGGGGATCCTCACGGCCACGGGAATCGTCAGGCTGTGGCACGTGGACGTTTTCGCCCTGCTGCTCGGCTGCGTCACGGCCTTCGACTCGCCCGCGCGCCAGACCTTCGTGTCGGATCTTGTCGGGGAGGAGGATCTTTCCAACGCCGTGGCCCTCAATTCCACCTCCTTCAACGCCGCGCGGATGATCGGCCCCGCCATCGCGGGAATGCTCATCGCCTCGGTGGGCACGGGTTGGGTGTTCCTGATAAACGCCGGATCGTTCGCCGCCGTCCTCTGTTCGTTGGGCTTCCTGCGAACCGGCGAGCTCCGCCAGGAGGAAAGGTCGCGGCGCGCGCCGGGGAGCCTCGCGGACGGATTCCGCTACGTCCGAAGCCGACCCGACCTGAAGGCCATCCTGCTGATGACCTTGCTGATCGGCACCTTCGGGCTCAACTTCCCGATCTTCATCTCGACCATGTCCGTCAAGGTGTTCCACGCGGGAGCCGGCGAATACGGACTTTTGACGTCGGCCATGGCCGTCGGGTCGGTCATCGGCGCGCTGCTTTCCGCCCGGAGGGAGAAGCCGCGCCTGTCCTTCCTCTTCGCCGGGGCCGCCCTCTTCGGCTTCGGCCTGGCGCTGGCCGCGTTCATGCCCAACTACTGGCTGTTCGGCGTGGTCCTGGTCCTCATCGGGGTTTCGGCCCAGACCTTCAGCACCACCGCCAACGGCACCCTGCAGATGACCACGGAACCGGCCATGCGCGGGCGGGTGATGGCGATCCTTTTGGCGACGCTCATGGGCACCACGCCCTTGGGCGCTCCCATCGTCGGGTTCGTCGCGGACAGATTCGGTCCGCGGTGGGCGTTGGGAGTGGGCGCCGCGGCGGGCATCGCGGCCGCGGGCGTGGGAGTCAGATACCTCTGGAAGTACCACAACCTCCGCATGCACCGCGATTCCTGGCATTTCCGGGTCCAGATGGACCATGCTTCCGGGGCCGAGCCTTATCCTTTCGCGGAAAGGGCCGACGGCGACTGAACGGCCCATTCCCCAATGGCAGGAGAACGATCGATGGGAAAGAAGACGATGATCCACTGGCTGGACGAGCCCGAGGAGCACGACCACACGGCCGCCGCCTCGTAACTTTCGCTGCCCTACGAGAAGGACCGGTTGAAGGGCATCGTGACGGCGCTGAGGAAGGCACCCATGACGTCCTTCAAGGCCAAGGACATCTTCCGGGCTTCCCTCCTGTCGCTTCTGGGGACCAGCAATTTCTACGTGCGCAGGAACCTGCGGAAGATCGAGGAAGGAGAGGCCATGTCGCCTCCCCTCCTGGTGCGATCCGGCGACGGCGGGAAGGTGGTCATCGCCGACGGTTACCACAGGATGTGCTCCTTCCACCGCGGCAAATTGCCTGTCGGCGGAGTCGGACCTCCTCACTTCAGCGGCAGAACCCGCGATTCCTGGCCCTGGGCGGTGACCAGCTTCAGGATGCGTATTCCTGCCTGCACGGGGAGGTCGGCGCTGCCTCCAGGCTGGAGCACGATGTCCTGCGAGAGCTTTCGACCGGTCACGCTCCACACCGTGGCCGTGACCGGAGTCTCGGCCGGATTGCTCAGGATCTCGCGGGTGCCCACCCTCTCCAGGCGCGGGGCGTAGGAGATCTCCTGTCCGGGCGCGGGGATGGACGTTGTACCCCAGGTGAGGTTGGCGCCGGCACCGTTGTTCGGATCGCTCAGCTCTGCCTGCAGCTTGGTGGGGTCCGTGAAGGCCAGAGCTGCGTACGGAGGCGTGAATGGCGCCGCGCGGCTGCTTCCCGAAGTGTTTCCGACGCAATTGGGGGTGTAGTTGTTCCGGGAAACCACGGAGCTGAAGGTGGGGTCGAAGATGGTGTCGATGGGCAATTTCTGCGCGATGAAGGCGTTGTTCTCGACCACCAGATTGGCGCGATGGCAGACGCGTACGCAGTAGATCTGCCCGGAGTCCTGGCTGGTGAACAGGCAGTTGTCGACATGGACCTTCCCGAAGCGGACGCGTGGCATGCGCTCGGCCACGCCGTCGGCCCACCAGGTCTTGTAGAAGGTGATCAGCAGGTGGAGGCTGTCTTCCGCAGCGTTGTTGTCGCTGTGGCCGATCAGGTTGCAGAGGCGATGCGACCCTCCGTTGCCGTTCCCGTTGCCCGGGTGCAAGGAAGGGTAGGACTTGTTCGTGTAGTGGAATTTCACCCAGCTCGCTGTGATGTAGTCGCAGGCGTGGGTGATGTCCATGTTGCCGTCCTGGCCGTCGGCCACGTCCAGGTGGTCCACCCAGACATGCTGCACGGTCTTTTCGATGTGGACGGCGTCTGCACCGTTGACGTCCCACGCTCCGGGTCCATGGCAGCTGAGGTTGCGGACGATGATGTTGCTGACTCCGTTTTGGATGGCCAAGGAACCGTTGAGGGTGGCACCGGGCAGTCCCAGGATCGTCTTGTTGCTCGCGACCTTCACGACGTCACCCCCATTGGCGACCTTCTGATCTCCGGCGTTGCCCATGGTTCCGCTCACCCAGATCACATACTTGCCGGACATCGCGGCGTACTTCTGGAAGTCGGCCAGATTTGTCACGGTGACTTCGGTGCCGCCATTGCCGCCGGTGGTGCCGCCGCTCTGGGAGGCCCATCCCAGCGGGGTTTCGTTCTTGTTGGCCACCGTGGCCATTGCCGCCGATGCCAGAACCAGGGTGAACATCGTCGACCCAAGGGTCGCGCGGAACTTGAATGACATGGATTCCTCCTAGGATCGATTGACGGTGGACTCTCGCGGAGAGAGGATATACGGAAAATCCGCGGCTTCCTGTGCGATGCTACGAGCAAGTGTTGAGGATCGGTCAATGGCGAAAATGGATGCGATGATCCATCGCATCCAGGGCTTTTCGACCGTTCTAAGGGACTCGAGCGCAGCGGGGTTTTCGAGCGAGCGGCTCAAGCCCAAGCGGCATGGATCGGAGGTCTCGGTTTCAGGACCGACCGGCCCTTCGCGGAACCCCTATTTCAGCGACAGAACCCTCGATTCCTCGCCTTGGGCAGTGACCAGCTTGAGGATCCTCATTCCCGCGACCACGGGCAGATCCACGGATTCGCCGGGCTGGAGCACCATTTCGCTCGACAGCCTGCGCCCGGTCGCGCTCCAGACCGTGGCCGTGACGGGGTTTTGGTCGGGATTGGTCAGGATTTCCCGGGAACCCTGGCGCTCCACGCGAGGTGCGTATGAAACTTCATGCCCCGGCTCCGGTGCGATGGACGTGGTTCCCCATGTGAGGGTGGGACCTGCTCCGGACGATGCACTGCTGATCTCGGCCTGGAGACCGGAGGTGGCGGCCAGAGGCAGGCTGTAGGGGGGAGTGAAGGATGTCCCGCTTCCGACCATGTTCCCCGAGCAGTTGGAGAAGAGGTTGTTCCGGGCCGTCACGGCCTTGTAGTTCCCCTGGTAGAGGTCGATGGGTTTCTTCTGGCTGATGAAGGCGTTGCTTTCCACCAGGATGTCCGCACCAATTCCGGCACGCACGCAATGATCCTGACCGGGGTCCTGGCTGGTGAAGAGGTTGTTGGCGACATGCACTTGCCCGAACCGCACGCGAGGCATCCGCTCGGCGACGCCGTCGGCCCACCAGGTCTTGTAGAACGTGACCTTCAGGTGGCCGTTGTCCTCCGCCGCATTGCCGTCGTCGTGTCCGATCAGGTTGCAAAACCGGTGGGATCCTCCGACCCCGGGATGTCCGGAGGCGATGGAATTGCTGGTGTAGGAGAATTTCGTCCAGCTTACGGTGACGAAATCGCAGGCGTGGGTGATGTCCATGTTTCCATCCTCCCCGTCGATCACGGACATGTGGTCCACCCAGATGTTCTTCGCATCCGCCTGCAGATGGATGTCGTCGTTTCCGTTGACGTCGATCGCGCCCGGCCCGATGACGGTGATGTTCCGAAGGATGACGTTGCTGACGCCGGTGATGTTGAAACCGCCCTTGACCGTCGCGCCCGGAAGCCCCAGGATGGTCTTGTTGGAGGCGAGGACCACCTGATCCTCGTTCGCGCTTCCACGGGTGCCGTAGGATCCCATGGTACCGCTGACCCAGATGATGTACTTGCCCGCCATCTTGGCGTACTTCTGGAGGTCGGCCATGGTGGTCACGGTGACTTCGGTGCCCCCGGCGCCACCGGTGGTTCCGCCGTTTTGGCTGGCCCAGCCCAACGGGGTGTCGTTTTTGCTGGCGACCGTGGCCCTGGCCGCCGTGGCGGCGAAAAGGGCGAGCAGGCACGCCGCAACGGGCGCGCGGAGCATGGATGGCATGGATTCCTCCAAAGGTCCGGGTGTGAGTGGGACGCTTGGCGGTAAGAATATCGGGGAGGAGACCTGCTTGCGTCCGGATCCCTCCATCAAGTGTTGAGGAACGGTCAACGCAACGGATGCCGACCTCCTGAGTATCTTGGCGATTCCGTCTCCGGAGATGCCTTGTTTCCGGAACGCGAGAGGAGCCCGAATGAATGCCCTTCGAAATGGCTTGGTGGCCGCGGCGACCTGCGGACTGTTCGCGCTGTCCGTTCGCGCTTCCGAGGTGGACGCCGTCCGACTTTCCGTGCGCGACACCGTCTTGCCCAACGGCCTCCGGATCCTGATCCATGAAGACCATTCCATTCCCACCGTGGCGTGCCGACTATTCTACGCCACCGGGTCCATCCATGAAAGGGCGGGGGAGACGGGCATCACCCACATGCTGGAGCACATGCTGTTCAAGGGCACCAGGCGCGTGGGCATCACGGATTCGACGTCCGACGCCAAGTACCTGCCGGTCATCGACTCCCTCGACGAGGCCCGGAGGGTGGCATCGGATAGCGGAGACACGGCGGGCTGGAAGCGCCTTTCCCGTGAAATGGATTCCGTCAACGCCCTCCAGCGCCGATTCTTCGTGAAGGACGAACTCTGGCAGGCCTACAAGGAGGCCGGCGGCACCGATCTCAACGCCTACACCACCAAGCTGGGGACCGTCTATTTCGTCACCCTTCCGCGCAACCGCGTGGAGCTCTATTTCTGGCTCGAGTCCGACCGGATGCAGTACGCGGTGATGCGCGACTTCTACGCCGAGCGCGACGTGGTCCGCGAGGAGCGCCGCATGCGCATCGAGAACAATCCCGACGGTCGCTACTGGGAGACGCTGGACGACATGTTCTGGGGCGGCAACCCCTACAGCATCCCCACCATCGGATGGCCTTCCGACATCGAGCACTACCGCCGGTCCCAGGTCCAGGAGCACTACGACAAGTACTACGGCCCCAAGAACGCGGTCCTGGTGCTCTCCGGTGACGTCTCCGCGGACACCGCCTTCCGTCTGGCCGAACGCTACTTCGGTCCCATCCAGAAGGGTGTGGACTTCCCCAAGGTGGTCACCAGGGACCCCGAGCCGGTGGGTCAGAAGAGGTTCGTTTCCATCCGGGAGAACGCCCGCCCCTCCATCGACATCCTCTTTCCGGTTCCCGCCATCCAATCGCCCCAGTCCCCTGCCTTCGAGATCCTCCAAGGGGTCCTGTCCGGAGCCGCCGGGCGGCTGGAACCCATCCTGGTGGATTCGTTGCGACTGTGCACGGAGGTGGGTGCGGAGCACGAGGCCCAGATCTACGCCAGCCAATTCGTGGTTTCGGCCACCCCGGCTCCGGGCGCCGACCCGGCCAAGATCGAGAAGATCATCTGGGAGCAGATCGCCAAGCTCCGGGATTCCCTCCTGACCGATCGCGAGGTGCAGCGGGTGAAGAACCGGCTCGCCGCCGCGGATGTCACCCGGCTCCGTTCCCAGGAGACCGTCGCCACCGACCTGGGATTCATGTCCCTCTACGGCGATTGGCGGCTCATCTACACGTTCCCCGCCGCCGTCCAGGCACAGACGCCCCGATCCGTGCAGGCCGCCGCCGCCCAGTGGCTCCTGCCCGAACGCGCGACAGTGGGGTGGCTTCTGCCCCGGAACCATTCCGAACACACGGTCACGGGGGTCTACCAGTGAAGTCCATCACCGCGCTGCCTCTGGCCGCCGCAGCCTTCTCCGCCTTTTCCGGGTGCGGTCGCTTCGCGCCTCTCCCCGCCGCCGCGGACGCCCCTGTCGTGGGACATGCCGCGTCGGTGATGCTGCCCGGCGCGCCGCGGATCGACGACGACGATCCCGGAACCCCTCTTCCCGCCCGCTACCAGGACATCGAAGCTCCGGTGCTGAAATGGACGCCACCGCGCCTGTCGTCGTTTGCCGACACCCTGTCCCCCGGCGTGGTCGTCTTCTGGGTTCCCGACACCTCGCTTCCGCTCGCGTCCATCCAGTTCGTCTGGCCGGAGGGACGGCTTGCCCTGGGTCCCAGGGACGACGCGGCGGCTTCGCTTCTGGGAGAGGTCCTGCGCGAGGGCGGGGCTGGACCGTTCACCCCGGCCAAGCTGGACGACACCTTGGAATTCCTGGCCGCCCACGCCTCGGTGTCCTTGGGGTTGGTGCGCACCACGGCCTCGGCGGGCGGCCTCTCCCGCGACCTGCCGTTCCTGATCTCCGTTCTGGGAGACATGCTGAACGAACCTCGGCTGGACACCGCCCGCATCTCCACGGCCATCCAGGATCGGGTCCAGGACATCGAGCACGAATTCGACACGCCGCCCCAGACCATGGATCTCGCTTGGGACCGCATATCCTACGGCAGCAACGCCTGGACGCGGATCACCGATTCCACGGACGTCCAGCGCCTGCGCCCCGACGATTTCCGTCGTGTTTTGGCCGGGCGCTTCTCGCCATCGCGCGTCTGGATTTCCGTGGCGGGCCGGTTCGACAAGGCCCAGACGCGCAAGCAGATCAAGGCGCTCCTGGAAAGGTTGCGGGGCGGTCCGGTCGCGCGACCGTCATTGGCTCGGTTGGATTCCCTGGAACCTGTGGGCGGGCTGCCACCGCGCGGTGTCTGGATCTACGACATCCCCGCCACGCAGACCCAGGTTCGATTGGGCGCGCGCTTTCCCAAGCGGGACAATCCCGACTACTACCCGCTGATGCTCGCGAGCGAGGTCCTGGGTCAGGGAGGCTTCGGTTCGCGGCTGGTGGACAGGATCCGCAGCGACGAGGGACTGGCCTACCACGTGTCCAGCTTCGTGGGTTCGGACTACGATCGTCCCACCATGCTGGGCGTGGGACTCCAGACCAAGACGCAAAGCACCGGCCGCGCGATCCAGCTCGTTTTCCAGGAGATCGGGCGGCTGCGCGATTCGGGATTCAGGGCGGGGGAACTTTCCAAGGCCCGTGCGGGTCTGGCCGCTTCGGTTCCGAGCCTCTTCGATTCACCGGAGGCCACCGCCGACCTCGTGCTGGAAAGCGCCACCTGGGGTCGGAACGACAACCACTTCGGACGCTACCTGCGGGCGCTGGACACCATCCCCGACACCACGGTGCTTCGCGTGTTCCGCAAATGGTTCGTGCCCGACAGTCTTCGGGTGGTCATCTGCGGACCGGCATCCACGCTCTCCAAGCCGTTCGCGGACGGATCCCCTGCCCTTTCCACCTACGGACCGGTGACGGTCTGGAACGCGGATTCGCTGTTGGTGCGCTGAGGCGCCTTGCCTCCGGCGGCCGAAGGGCCGAGGGCGCGTCCCTTCGGAATGTGCGCCCAGCATGGGCGCAGTCCTGGAGGTGGAAGTCCTCCCGCGAGCTGGCCACAGCCAGCGAAGTGAACCCCAACTGCGGGGAGGCAACGAACCGTGGAGAGGAAGGGTGGATCGAAACCGTGAGCCGATGTACAAGAAACGGATA
>CAYXXL010000082.1:0-10270 GCA_964469025.1 uncultured Fibrobacteria bacterium | reverse complement strand
GGACGGTGTTCCGCTTCCTGCCCTCCACGTAGTCCACCCCGGTGTTCACGTCGCGCACCACGGGGATCTCGGGAAGCCAGTCGCCGTCCGCCCAGAATCCGATCCGGTTGCGGGACGCGATCACCACGAGGGACACCCGGGGCTTCAGGGAGTCCCGGGAATCGAAGGAATAGATGGACCGGGGAGCGGGCACGGGAGGCTGGAGCAGGATGGGCGGATCTTCCTTGTCCAGCGCGAACAGTCCGCGGCAGTCCCCGTTCACCTTCGAGATCCAGGACAGGAAGTCGACGAAATCCTCGGAGGTGAGGCTGGAGTCGGCGTCCAAGGTCCACATGTGGCGTTGCCTGTGGTCGGCGCAGAATGGCCGGAGCGAGTCGGCCGCGGCGGTCGAGTCCACGGGCTTCCCGTCCAGCGCGAACCCCGACCTGGACACCTGCAGGTGGTGGAGGATCCGGAAACCCGGCTGGCACCCGGCCAGCAACGCGATCACCGGGAACGACAGGATTCCAAGATTAGGTTTGGTCTTCAATGAACTACTTGACCCTTCCGATTGGACCTCGGGCACCCGGCATCGTGCGGGCGGTCATCGAGATATCCAAGGATACGAATACCAAGTTCGAATACGACGAGAACCTGGACATCTTCGTGCTCGACCGCGTCCTGCTTTCCAGCATGCTCTACCCCGCCAACTACGGGTTCATCCCCTCCACGCGGGCGCATGACGGGGATTGTCTGGACATCCTCGTCTACATGAACGCCAAGATGCCGCCGGGAACGGTGGTCGAAGCCATACCGGTGGGCGTGCTGGACATGACCGACGGCGGCGTGAAGGACTACAAGGTCCTGGCGGTTCCCGCCTTCAATCTCAATCCGCCGCAGGACATCGACGGCATCGATCCCATCTTCCTCATGATCCTGCGGAACTTCTTCAAGGGCTACAAGGAACTGGAGGGGAAGGTCGTGGAGATCGGGGACTGGCTTCCCCGCGCCAAGGCCCTGGAATACATCGAGGACGGTCGCCTGCGCTTCAACCGCATCCTCGAGCTCGAAGGCTGAAGCCGGATCCAAGAATGTCTCGGGCGGGACTTGAACCCGCATGACCGTTGGGCCAGCGGATTTTAAGTCCGCCGTGTCTACCGATTCCACCACCGAGACTTTCGGGGATGGTAAACTTAGGACACGTCGGTATTGCGGCACGCGGCGATTCCGAGCCGGAGCCCACGGGGGAGATCGATCGCCGAACGGTGTCGGATCCGCTGCGCTCTCGATGCTTACCTTTGGCGCCGAACAAGGGATCGACGGCCATCCACCGTCACCGACAGGAGACGAGTCCATGCAAGTGAAAGTCACCGGGCGGCATTTCGATGCTTCCAACGAGCTGCAGGCCAGCATCGAGGCCCAGGTCGCCGCCTTGGCGAAGTACAACGACCGGATCACCGGAGCGCATGTCATCTTGGACAAGCAGCCCAACGAGAACCGGTCCGCCCACGCCGACCTGTCGGTGGCCGGACACGGGGTCCTTTCCGCCTCCGCGGAATCCGAGACCATGGGCAAGGCCCTCGACGATCTCTTCGAGAAGCTCACGCGCATCGTCAAGAAGGAGAACGAGCGGAACAAGGACCACCGCGCGCCGCCCACGGACACGGTGGTGAACGTCTGAGTTCTCCCGCGCCGTCCTCCCTCCTGGAACCCCTGGAGGTGCGCCATCGGGGGGTCCTGCCCCTCCGACGCCTTTTCCAGTCCCACGCCGGGACACTCGGCCTGGACGCGCAGACGGAGGTCTTCGAGACCGACATCACCGAGCCCGATCTCCACCGGCCCGGATTGGCCTTGGCGGGATTCACGCAGGTGTTTTCGCACAAGCGGGTGCAGCTGGTGGGGAACACCGAATGGTGCTACCTGGACAGCCTGGGATCCGACCAGAGGCGCGAGGTCTTCCAGCGGCTTTCGGCGACGCCTTCCCCGCTTTGGATCTTCACCCACGGCAACCCCGTGCACAAGGAGATCGTCGAAGAAGGGGCCGCGCAGTCGGCGACCATCGCCAGCTCCAAGCGACCCACCCTGGAGATGATGGAGTACCTGGGAGACATCCTCCAGGACCACTTCGCACCCTTCGCGACCGTCCACGCGAGCCTGGTGGACGTCTACGGCATCGGGCTTCTCTACGTGGGGAAGTCCGGCGTCGGCAAGTCCGAGGCGGTGCTGGACCTCGTGGAACGGGGACATCGGCTGGTCGCCGACGACGTCGTGTACCTCACCCGCCGCGGCAACGACGTGGTGGGAACGGGCAACGAGCTCCTGGGCCAGCACATGGAGATCCGCGGGGTGGGGATCATCGACGTCGCGTCGCTCTTCGGCATCCGCGCCATCCGCCAGAGCAAGCGCATCGAGATGGTCGTGGAACTGCGCATCTGGCAGGAAGGCGACACCTACGACCGCACGGGACTTTCCACCTACACCTGCAACCTGATGGGCGTGGACGTGCCGCGGACCATCATCCCCCTGTCGCCCGGGAAGAACATCACCGTGATCGGCGAAGTGATCGCGATGAACACCCTCCTCAAGCTCAATGGAAAGGATCCCGCCCGCACCTTCAACGAGCGGTTGATCCAACTGATGAACGAGAAGCGGGAGGAAAGGGCGCGCCGGGTCGCGCGATGGGAGTGAGATGAGCGGCCGCAACGCGCAGAACGTGATCGTGGGGACCGTGGTGCTGGCGGCCCTGTTCGTGCTGGTCTTCGGGATGGCGTTCCTCAACGAGTACCATCCCGGCGAATCGAACGTGCAGTACACCATCGTGGCCAGCCAGGTGGGGCTGCTCACCCAGGGCGATCCCGTCAAGTTCAACGGCGTCAAGGTGGGCAAGGTCAAGAAGATCCGCCTGGAAGCCGACCACAAGGTGGACATCCTGGTCCAGGTGGAGTCCGGGGTGGGGATCCCCATCGGGTCCACCGTCGAGATCCAGAACGTGGGACTGATGGGGGAGCGCATGATCAACGTCATCCTCGCTCCCGGCACCGCAAGCTATCCTCCCGGATCCACCCTCCAGGCCACCTACGACTACGGCATCGCCGAGACCATGGGTGCGACGGGCGTGCTCATCGAGCAGGCCAAGGGCATCGTGGACGAGCTCCAGAAGGTGGTGGACAGCACCGTGGGTAGGCCGGATTTCGTTCCGCGCGTGAACAACGTGGTCCGTCGCGCCGACGAGGTGAGCGACCGCCTGGACAAGCTGGTGGCCCAGATCGAGCCGCAGGTGAAGCACGCCGCGACCGACCTCGCCTCGGCGGGGCGCACCACCCGCACGATGGCCGACAGGGCGGCGCCGGTGGTGGACAGCGTGGCCGACCGCGCCGACCGCACCACGGCGGAGCTGGGCCCCATGGTGGAGGATCTCAAGGCCGTATCCGCGGACATCCGTGTGCTTTCGGACAAGGCGAAGAACGGGCAGAGCACCCTCGGGAAGCTCGCGAACGACGACGAATTCTACAAGCAGCTGTCCAGCGCGGTCGTGCGCGCGGACAGCCTGGTCCACCGCATCCAGCGCAAGGGTCTGGACATCAACGTGGGCTGGTGATGGGCGATTCCCCCTCCGTACGACTTCTGTGGGCCGTACATTGCCACCAGCCGGTGGGAAACTTCGATTTCGTGTTCGAGCACGCCTTCGAGAACGCCTACAAGCCCTTCGTGGAGGTCGTGGAGCGGTTTCCGGAGATCGGCGTGGATTTCCACTTTTCCGGCATCCTCCTGGACTGGCTGGACAAGAATCGTCCGGAATACCTGGACCGGGTGGCCGCGCTCGTGTCCAGCGGGCAGTGCGGACTCCTGGCCGGAGCCTACTACGAGCCCATCCTGCCGCCCATTCCCCGGCACGACCAGATCGGACAGATCGTGGCGCTGCGCAAGCGGCTGCTGGGACGGTTCGGGGTCGAACCCAAGGGCATGTGGCTGGCCGAGCGGGTGTGGGAGCCGGGACTGCCCGAGGCCCTGGCCCAGGCCGGGATCGAATACACGCTCCTGGACGGCACCCACTTCAAGCAGGTGGGCTTTTCCGAGGAGGACCTCTTCGGTCGGTGGCTCACGGAGAGCGAAGGCGACGTGGTCTCGGTGTTCCCCATCCACGACGGGGTGCGCGACCTGATCCCCTTCTCTCCCGTGGACCAGGCCCTCCAGGCCTTGCGCGACCTCGCCCTGCCCGGCGGTCGGGACGTGGTCTTCGGCGACGACGGCGAGAAGTTCGGCGACTGGCCGGGCACCCACGTGCTCTGCTACGGGGAGCGCTGGCTGGAGAGGTTCTTCGAACAGGTCTGCCGGGATCCGTCGATTTCCGTCCGTCCGGTCTCGGAAGCCTACGCCACCTCCAGGGCGCGCGGAATGGCCTACCTCCCCGCCGCCTCCTACTTCGAGATGATGGAATGGGCCGAGCGCGCCGAACGCCAGACCGCGCTGCGCCACGCCCGGCAGGACCTGAAGGAACGCCGCGACTGGGACGGGATCGCTCCTTTCGTGCGCGGCGTGGCCTGGAGGAACTTCCTGGTCCGCTACTCGGAAAGCAACCGCATGCACAAGATGGCGTCGCGCCTCTCGCGGATCGTCCGCGAGGAGCTCGATGCCGATCCCCGGGAGTCGCGGAGGCTCGTGCTCCTGGAAGCCCGCGAACACGTCTGGCAGGCCCAGTGCAACTGCGGCTACTGGCACGGGGTCTTCGGTGGGCTCTACCTGCCCCACCTGCGCAGAGCCATCCACGGACACCTGGCCCGCGCGGAGTCCCTGCTGCGCGACGGCGCGGTTGAGGTGAACCGCGAGGACTGGGACCTGGACGGGACGGAGGAGGTCCTGCTCGCGAGCGGAGGCCAATTCCTGTCCATCCACCCCGGCCAGGGGGGGTCCATCCCGACGTGGTACCTGGACCGGGCCGGCCTGAACCTCTCCGATTCCATCACGCGCGGGCCGGAGTCCTACCACGCGCGCATCCGCGGCGAGGAGGGGAAGGGAGACGGAGCCAAGCTCGCCGACCAGTTCGCCGGGAGCGATCCGGCGCTCGCGACCGCGCTGGTGTACGACGCCGTCCCCAGGACTTCCGGACTGGTCTGGTGGTTCCCGGAGGGGACGGACCGCTCGGAATGGCTCCGGTCCCGTCCGAAGGAACGCTGGGTGGGAGGTTCCTGGGACGTCCTGTCCGTCCGTCGTGGACAGATTCCGTCTTGCGAGCTGCGTGCCGGGCGCGACGGCCTGGTGTTCCGGCGGGGGCTCAAGATCTCCCCGGACGGCGAGGTCGAACTCATCGTCCTCCTGGAGAACCCGGGGGAGGAGGAACGCTCGGGCGCCATCGGCGTGGAATGGATGGTGAACCTCCTGGCGGGCGACGCCCCGGACCGCTGGCTGGAAACCGCAGACGGAATCCGCCACCGCCTGGGAACCCGCGGCGAATCGGCGGGGGCCGTGCAGATCGCCGACGAATGGCTGGGATTGCGGCTGCGGTTGGACGCGGGCGAGGATTCGGCCCTGGCTTGGGAAGGCGTCAACACCGTCAACCAGAGCGTGGGCGGCTACGAGAAGGTGTACCAGGGGACGTCGTTCCTCCACACGGGCGCGATCGTCGTGCCCGCGGGCGGCGTCGCCAAGTTCAGGGCCGTGCTGGAAATCCGCCAGCCCGACGCTCCATCGCCCCTATAGGATCAGTTTCGGAGAGGAAGCCATGAACAGGACGACCAGGACATTGCAGGTGATCAACCGCTTCGGGCTCCACGCGCGGCCTGCGGCCATGGTGGTGGAGGCCGCTTCCAAGTTCGATTGCGAGGTGACCCTGACCAAGGACGGCATGAGCGCCAACGGCAAGAGCATCATGAGCGTGATGCTCCTTGCCGCCGAGCCGGGCAGCGAGGTCGAACTGGTCGCGGAGGGTCCGCAGGCCGAGCAGGTGGCCGACACCATCGAAAAGCTCTTCCTGGCCAGGTTCAACGAGGAGGAAGCCTGAGATGGTGCTGGGGAAGAGCGCGCTGCGCGGCGAGTTGCGGACGGGTCGCCTGAAGGTCGAGCCCTTCGACGACGAACTTCTCCAGCCCGCCTCCATCGACATGCGCCTGGGAGGGCAGTTCCTGGTCCCCCAGCCTTCCACGGGATCCCTGACCCGGTTCGGGGAGAGCATCCCCTACGAGGAGATCCGGACCGACAGCTACATCCTTTCCGGCAACTCCTTCGTGCTCGCCCGCACCAGGGAAGTGGTGCATCTTCCGGACGACCTGACCGCCTTCGTGGAAGGTCGGTCGTCCATCGGGCGGCTGGGCCTGTTCATCCAGAACGCCGGATGGGTGGATCCCGGCTTTCGCGGGTCCATCACGCTGGAACTGTACAATGGACTTCCACACCCCATCGAGCTGCGGGCCGGTTGGAGGGTGTGCCAGCTCGTGTTCGTCCGCATGGAAGGAAGTTCCGAGGGCGGGTACACCGGCAAATACCAAGGCCAGGTGGACACCACCGGAAGTCGATTGCACCAGGATGCGGACCGGACGTCCGCGGAAAACGGGTAGACAGGGGGGATTGCCGATGCGCTACGGAATCTATTCCGACATCCACGGGAACCTCGAAGCGCTCCAGGCCGTGCTGGAGTCCATGAAGACGCTGGGCGTGGAACGCCGCATCTGCCTGGGCGATCTGGTGGGCTACTGCGCGAACCCCAACGAGTGCGTGGACATCATCCGGGAGAGGTCGGATCTCGTCATCCTGGGGAACCACGACAGCGTGGCGCTGGGCCGCGAATCCAGCGAGAACTTCAACTTCTACGCGCGCCGCGCCATCGAATGGACGCGGGAGAACCTCTCGAAGGAGTCGGTGGACTTCCTCCAGAAGCTCAGCTACATCGAGGTGGAGGAGGAACTCTGCTTCGTGCATGCGTCTCCGCGGAGTCCGGCGGACTGGTACTACGTGACCAGCCTCGACGACGCCGTGGACGCCTTCAGTTTCTTCCGGCAGCGCATCTGCTTCGTGGGCCACACCCACTGGCCGGTGATCGTGGTGATGGAAGGCGAGCAGTCCTTCCGCATCTGCGACACCCTGAGCTACACCCTGGAAAAGGGGCAGCGGATGCTCGTGAACGTGGGTTCGGTGGGCCAGCCCCGGGACCGCAATCCCCACGCATCCTGGACCATCTGCGACAGCAAGGCGCTCTCGGTGGAGATCGTCCGGGTTCCCTACGACATCGGCAAGGCCCAGAAGAAGATGCGCGACAACGATTTCGCGGACTTCCTGGTGCACCGGCTCTCCGAAGGAAAGTGACTTCGGCCACGGCCTCGGTGGCCGTTCTCCTGGACCTTTCCGGCACCGTGCCGCATGTGCTCCTGGGCAGGCGTCGCACGCGAGCGGACGATCCCTGGAGCGGCAATCTGGCGCTCCCCGGGGGCAGGCCGGGGCTTTCCGATCGGGACGCGATGGATACCGCCGTCCGCGAGTGCGCCGAGGAGGCGGGAATCCGGCTGGATCGGTCCATGGTCTGGGGAGGGCTTCCACCCGTCGTGGCGGGCCGTGTCACCGGACGCCATGCGGTGGTTTCGCCGTTCGTGGCGATGCTGGACGGGCGTTTCGATGCGGTCACAGGGGAATTTCTGCGGGACCACGGAACGGATGGCGAGATCGAGGCCTGGACGGGCTTCGCGCTGGAGGATCTGGATCGACCCGAGTTGAGGACCACGCTCCAGGCCCCTGACGGCAGCGCGCAGGACGGCGTGCGCACGGAACTCGGGATCCTGTGGGGCATGACCCTGCGGCTCCTGGAGAGGGTCTGGCGGGCTCCCCTGCTGCCCGGGATCTCCCGACTTTGGCTGGATTTCGACGGTACGCTCTATCCGGCGTCGCACCCCCTCTCCGACGCCGTGGACCGTCGCATCACCGAGTGGATCTCCCGGGAGCGTGGAGTCGCGCCGGAGGAAGCCGACCTGGTGCGCATGGACCTGTACCGGCGGCACGGGAACACGCTGCGCGGCATGATGGGCGAGTCCGACATGGATCCCACCCGCTACCTGGACTTCGTGTTCGACCTGCCGGATTCCGTCTTCCCGAACGCCGACCCCGGGCTCGACCTCGCCCTTTCGCGACTGGGCATCTCCGCCTCCGTCTTCACCAACGCCCGGGCCGACTACGTCCGCCGCGGCCTGGAGAGGCTGGGCATCTCGGGAAGGATCGGCGGCATCCACGACATCGAATCCTTCCACTGGCGCTCCAAGCCGGATCCGGCGATCTACGAGGAGGTGCTGCGCCTGGACGGAGCCGACCCCGCCAGCATCCTCTTCGCGGACGACCGCGCCGAAAATCTCGCTCCGGCCCGCGCGCTGGGCATCCGGTGCGTCTGGGTGGACGAGGACGAACGCGGCGACTGGACCGATCGGGACGGCCATCCCTGGGACGGTCTGCCCTGGCAATGGAAGATCCGGAATCCCCACCGCCTGCCCGCCCTCCTGCTGCCGCGGCTGGGGACTTGAGGATCCTCCTTTCGGCAGGGGAGGTGTCCGGCGATCGGATCGGGGCACTTCTCGCGACGGCCATCCTGGGCCTGGATCCTTCCGCGGAACTGGCCGGTTGCGCGGGCCGGACCATGGCCGCCGCCCGGGTGCGACCGCTGGCCGACCCCGCCGTGTTCTCGCATTCGGGCTGGGAATCGGTCCTGGCGCGCGCGCCGCGGATCCTGTGGAGCGCGTGGAGGTACCTGGCCCGCGCGTCGGCGTACGCACCGGATCTGGTGGTGGCCGTGGATGCGCCCGGGCTGCACACTCCGCTGTTGAACGGATTCCGTCGCAAGGGCGTTCGCTGCGCCTGGGTCGCGCCTCCGCAACTTTGGGCGTGGCGGAACCGGATGCCGCCGGTCCTGCGGGGTCTGCGCGTGCATCCGATGCACGGATTCGAGCTGGATTCCCTGCGCCGCGCCGGCGCCGACCCCGTCTGGCTCGGATATCCCGGGCCCCGCCCCCGGCGCGCTGATGGGATTCGCGATCTCCTGGTTCTTCTTCCCGGCAGCCGGGAGGCGTGGCGGCGAAGGCACGCCCGGCTTTTCCAGGAGGCCGCGCGGATCGCCGACACGGGGCTCGAAGCGGTCTTCGTGCATCCACAGCCCGCATGGGGCGGGGAATGCGGTCTCCCTTGCCTGCGGCCGGAGGATGCCCTTCCCCGCGCCGCGCTGGCCTTGACCCTTCCCGGCACGGCGACGCTGGAGATCGCCTTGCAGGAAGTGCCCGCGGTGGTGGCTGCGCGTCCCGGACGCCTGGATGCCTGGCTGGCCGGCGGGCGATTGGCCGCGGGGCCCTTCGCTCTTCCCAACCGCATCCTGGGCCGCGAGGTCTACCCGGAACTGCTGGGCCCGGGGATCGATCCAACGGACCTCTCGCGGGCGCTGCGATCCGCCTGGGAGCGCGGAGCCCGGGATGCGGAGCTCGCCGGATTCCGTGAGAGGCTCGGCCCCGAGGACGCCTGCGACAGGGTTGCCCGGTCCCTGGGAGTTCGCGACCGCGTCCGATAGGGGTTGAGGTCGGCCCCCCGCTATGGGAAGATCGTAGGCGATGTCGGACCCATCCCAGGGCTTCGGTTTCATCAGGACGTATCTCCGGTGGCGCAACCACCCGGAGGGTGCCCAGGTGGAGATCGTGCCGAACGCAGCAGAAATCGACGAACAGGACATGTTCCGCGCCTTCGCGGCGGCGGGGATCCTCAACGCGAACACGGCCACCATCTGCAACCTGATCCGCCAGAAGGAGACGGGATGGCAGAGGGTGGGCAAGCCCTTCGAGTTCCGGGACGCGTCGGTGTCGCCGGTGCTGGAGGTCCGCAAGACGGATCTTGTCGCATCCGTGCGCATCGATCCGGCGATGGCGCTGGAGCAGGGGCGCGAAATCCCTCCCGAGGAGGTCAAGGCGCTGCTCGCGAAGGTGGGGGTCAGCCACGGCATCGATGCCGGTCTGGTCGGGATGCTCCTCGAGCCCGGATGTCCGGCGGGCTGGTACGACATCGCCGCGGGGGAGCCTCCGGTGAAGGGCACGGACACGGTCATCGAATGCCGGGTGCAGATGGACAACGGCCTGCCCGTTCCCCACGAGGACGGCTCCATCGATTTCCGCGATCGTGGCGATTTGCCGGAGATCGCCGAGGGCACCCCCATCTACGTTCGCATCCCGGGAGAACCGGCGAAGGATGGAATCGACCTGTCCGGCAGACCGATCCCCGCCGTCAAGGGGCTGGACGCCAAATTGATTCCCGGCCCGAACATGCGCTTTCGCGAGGGGGACCC
>CAYXXL010000081.1:0-10497 GCA_964469025.1 uncultured Fibrobacteria bacterium | reverse complement strand
TGCTGGCCACCCTTTCTTCCCAGGCTACGACATGACTCGCATTATCGCGGTTTGCAATCAAAAGGGCGGCGTTGGAAAGACCACCACGGCCGTAAATCTTTCGGCGGCGCTCTCGATGGCCGAGCGGCGCACCTTGCTGGTCGACTCCGACCCCCAAGCCAATGCGACCCAAGGCGTAGGGGTCGCCGTGTCCGACGAGCCGACCCTTTATGACGCGTTGCTCGAAGACGTCCCCTGGACCCCGGAGTTGGCTGCCGGCTACGTGCACAAGACCCAACTCCCCTACTTGGATTTGATCCCTTCCTCGCACCATTTGGCGGGAGCCGAGATCGAACTGGTCAACATGGTTTCACGTGAAACACGGCTCCGCGCACTGCTGGAAAGGCTTGCTCCCCGATACGACTACATCCTGATCGACACCCCTCCGTCCCTTGGGTTGTTGACCTTGAACGTGCTGGTGGCGGCAAAGTCCGTGCTCATCCCCATCCAATGCGAGTACTACGCGCTGCAAGGCCTGGCGGAACTATTGAATACCATCCGCCTCACGCAGCAATCCTTCAACCCGAGCCTCCAGATCGAAGGGGCGCTGCTCACCATGCACCAAGCCTCCACGGTCCTGTCCAAACAAGTGGTCGACGAGGTCAGGACCTCCTTCCACGAAAAAGTCTTCCATTCCGTGATCCCGCGCACAATCAAATTGGCGGAAGCTCCTTCCTATGGAAAACCCATCCTCCTGTACGACATCGCGACACCAGGGGCGGTGGCCTACATGAAACTGGCGCAGGAAGTCATGGGGATCTCGGGATGAACAAGCCGCGTGGATTGGGCAAAGGGCTCGGGGCCATTTTCCAGGAAAAGAATCTCGCCCATCGGGATGATCTCCCCGGCGTCCCCGCCTCCGACGGGTCGATGGTGGCGGTCTTGTCTCTTGTGCAGATCCAGCCCAATCCTTTCCAGCCTCGAAAGGATTTCAATCCATCCGAGCTGGAAGAACTCGCGGCATCCATCCGGGAAAAGGGAGTCTTCCAACCCATCCTGGTGCGGCGCCAGGGGGCCCAATTCCAGATCATCGCTGGAGAACGGCGGTTCCGCGCCAGCCAATTGGCAGGCAAGGAAACCATTCCGGCCCTGGTCCGAGACCAAGTCTCCGACCGGGAGATGCGGGAAATCGCCTTGTTGGAGAACATCCAACGCGTCCAACTCAACCCCATCGAAGAGGCGTTGGCGTTCCAGGAACTGATCGATTCCTGCGGGTACACGCACGACCAACTCTCGCACCAACTCGGAAAAAGTCGCCCCGCCATCACCAACAGCCTCCGACTGCTCCGGCTGGTGGATGGCATCCAACAACAAGTTGCCAGCGGCACCTTGTCCGCGGGCCACGCCAGAGTTCTCGCCGCCTTGGAACCCGCTCGACAAACCACCTTGGCCCAACAGGCCGTCACCGAGGGATGGAGCGTCCGCACCTTGGAAGCCAAGGCCGGCCAAGCCGGCATCTTGACCAAACCTCCAAAACGGATGGGAAAATCCGGGGTGGAGGATGCGAACCATCAGGCGTTCCTGCGCGATCTTGCACTGAGGCTCGGCACCCGGGTCCACCTGGAAACCCAACCATCCGGCAAAGGGCATTTGCGGTTGGACTTCCACTCCAAAAGCGATCTGAGCCGCTTGGCCGATATTCTCCTCGGGCTGAATCCCGAGCCATGAAAGGGGAGCGGATTCGGATTTTGGTGCTCCGCGACCTGACCGGGGAATCCTGGCAGGTGGGGATCCCCGTGCGTCTGTTCCATTTTCTCGTGGTGGCACTGGTTCTCCTGGTGATCTTGACCGGCACCACGATCACTTGGTTGGGCAGCATCGCGATCAAGCTCCAGGCCGCAGAGATGGTCTCGGAGGAGAACCAGAAACTTCGCCAACAATTGGATCGCGTGGGGTTGCTCCAGGAAGAGTTGCACCGCATCGAGGAAAGGGAGAAGGCACTCACTTCCCTCACCCAATCCTTCCTGGACGACCCGACCGTGCATGGGTCTGCGACGACCCAAGCACCCTCTTCGGATCTCTTCGACCAGCGGAAACGCGAGGTCTTTCTGGCCGACATCCGTTCCGACTTCCTGGCCAAGGAGGTCCGGCATCGCGCCGGAAACGACACGCTCCGGCTTCCGCTTCTCCTGCCGCCTCTGCGCGATTGGGAGATGGCCCTGGGGCCGAATTCCGAAGTGGGGCCTGGAAAGCGCAACATCCTGTCCGCGTCAGCGGCGACGATCCGGAGTCCGCTGGACGGCGTGGTCTCGGAAGCGGAATGGTCGGCCTCTTCGGGACTGGAAGTGGACCTGCTGCTGTTGGACGGGTGGGAATGCCGGCTCTCGGAACTCGGCGAGGTCGACGTGCAGCCCGGGGACGTGGTGCGCCGGGGAGAACCGATCGGGAAGACGCAAAGGGCAGGCGGAGAAAGTTCGTCGCATTTTGTCGTGGCGCTTTCATTTCACGGTCTTGCCATCGACCCGTGGTTTGCTATGATGCGTTAGACGATGTCCGACAAAATCTCCAGCGGCAAGGGCTTCACCTTCGTCAACTCGGGTACCGTCGTCACGGGCGAGCTCCTCGTGGAGAACGATCTCTCCGTCGAGGGATCCGTCAAGGGAACCATCCGCGCGACAGGAACCGTCTCCATCCACACCCAGGGGATCGTGGAGGGAGAGATCCAGGCGGCATCGGTCAAGATCGGCGGAAAGGTGAACGGCAACGTGACGGCCACCGAACGCGTCCTTCTGGAAACGAAGGCCATGCTGGTGGGCGATCTGCGCACCCGCGAGCTGATCATCCAGGAAGGTGCCGTGTTCCACGGCAAGTGCGACATGCAGCCGGGGCAAGTTTCCCCTGGACGCGCCTGACCCCAAACGCGGCTGGATCGGGCTCGGAAGCGAAGCAACCGGCTCGTTGACCGCGTGCTGCGTGGTGGGTTGGTTCCTTTCCCGGCACTTCGGTTCCCCTTCCCCCCTGGTGATCTGCTCCCTACTCGGGGTCGCATTCGTTGTCTGGCGGATGCTGATGGCGGTCCGTTGAAGGCCAGGACCCGGCACGGCCTGTTCCTGGCCCTGGCGATCCCGGGGCTCGCCGGAGCCGGAATCTGGATCCTTTCCCTCCTGCACCTGCGCCAAGCGCCCCAGATCCGCGCGCTGGCCTGGGCCGTGGTCGCCGCAGGCGTCCATGCCGGCTTGGGCTGGGCGCTGTGGAAGCGGGATCCCGAGCCCCGAGGTTCCGGGGTCGTCGGCGGACTCTCCTTCCTGGTCCTGCGCTTCGCGGCCGGAGTCGGCCTGTTTGTGACAGGAATTGTCTCAAGCCGGGGGGCCGAGAGGGTTTTTGTGGTCGCATGGGCGGGGATATTTCTTATGCTTCTGGTCTCCGAATCCATCTTCTTCGTCCAGGGAGTCCAGGAACTTTGAGCGGATCGGGAAACCTCTCGGATTTCATCATGCACCACATCGTGGACAGCCACGAGTGGCCCATCCTTCCGGGCGTGGCGATTCCGCTCCCCCATTTCATTTCCCTGCACGTCCTCATGCTCCTCATCGGGGCGCTCCTCACCTTCCTGCTGGCCCTCACCGGAGCGCGCAGGACCGGACTTCTGCCCAGTTCCCCGCTGGGGCACATCGTGGAAGTCCTGTTGCTCTACATCCGCGACGAAGTGGCGCGCCCCAGCATCGGCAAGAAGGATGGCGACAAGTGGGTTCCTTTCCTGGCCACCTTCTTCTTCTTCATCACGGTCTTGAACCTGATGGGGCTCGTGCCCCTCTTCGCCGGTGCCACCGCCGACATCTCCGTCACAGCCGCCATGTCGCTTTTGGTCTTCGTGGTCTTCAACGCCGTGGGCATCTTCCACAACGGCCCGTTCCGGTACGTGAAGAACCTGGTGCCGTCGGGGGTCCCCTGGTGGGTTCTCCCCATCCTCGCCCCCATCGAGATCGTGTCCATCTTCATCCGCGCCTTTTCGCTGACCATCCGCCTGTTCGCGAACATGGCGGCGGGCCACATCATGATCCTGGTGATCGCGGGACTCATCTCCATCCTGGCACCCATGATTTCCGGAAGTCTCCACGGGCTGCTGGGAGGCGGATCCGACGGCATCTCGCTTCTGCTCACCGCGCCCCTACCCCTGGCTTTCCTCCTTTTCATCCTGGTCATCAAGGTCCTGGTCTGCGTGCTGCAGGCCTTCGTCTTCACTTTCCTGAGCTCGCTCTACATCGGCGGCGCGCTCCACCAGGAACACTGAGCGCTCCCTACTCCCAAATCAACCAGACAGGAGAACAAATGGACATCACGAACATCGGGAACCTCGGCGGAGGTTTGGCGGCGATCGGAGCCGGACTCGCGGCGATCGGAGCCGGCATCGGCATCGGGCGGGCCACGGCTTCCACGGTGGAGGCCATCGCGCGTCAGCCCGAGATGAAGGACGAGCTGCGCGCCAACCTGATCCTGGGTGCCGCCCTCATCGAAGGCGTCGCCTTGCTCGGCGGTGTCATCAGCCTCTTGATCGTCCTGCTGAAGTAAGCCATGTCCGACGTCCAGGCCAGCACAGCCGCGGCGGGGGGAGGCGGTATCGCCTCCCAGCTCATGGCCCCCAACCCGGGGACCATGATCTGGGTCTGGGTGATCTTCGTCGTCCTCCTCGTGCTCTTGCGCAAGTTCGCGTGGAAGCCCATCCTGGCCTCCGTCGCCGAGCGGGAGCGGAAGCTCCAGGAATCGCTGTCCAAGGCCGAGGAGGTGGCGGCCATGGCCGCGTCGTCCGAGGCCGAACAGCGGAGGATCCTCACCGAGGCCCGGGTGGAAGCGACCCGGATCCTGTCCGAGCAGCGCGATTTCGCCTCCAAGTTCAGGGCCCAGGCCGAAACGGAGGCGAAAGCCTCGGCCGAGAGGATCGTGAACCTGGCGAAGACGGAGATCGACGCCGCCGCCCAGCAGGCCGCGACCCAGTTGCGACGCGACGCCGCCGAACTCTCCGTGGAGGTGGCCGAACGCATCCTGCGCCACGAACTCGAAGGGGCGGAGTCCAAGGAATTCGCGGAACGGCTGATGTCGGAGGTCGCGAAGAACTGATGTCGAAGGCGGCACCACGATACGCGAAGGCGCTCCTGGACGTGCTCTCCGCGTCGGGGGAACTGGATCGGTCCCTTCCCGTCCTGCGCGGACTCGCCGAGTTGCCGGAAAATGTCACCAAATTGCTCGGCGATCCCACCGTCCCCTCCGAGAAGAGGGCGCAGGCCCTTCGAACGGCCCTGGGATCGCCTTCCGGGGAATCCCTCTTCGGGCGACTCGTTTCCCTGCTCTCCTCCCGGAGGAGGCTGGGCGAAATCGGGGCCATCGCGAGCTGCCTCCTGGACCTGCGCGAATCCAGGTCGGGTCTGGCGCACGGTGTCGTCCGTTCGCGCCAACCCTTGTCTCCCGCCCAGGTGCAAAGCCTGGAGCGGACACTTTCCGTTGCAGGCTCCGAAGTCAGTCTCTCGCAAGAGACGGATTCCTCCGTCCTCGGCGGATTCAAGGTCCATCTGGGGTCAACCGTCCTGGATGCCACCGCAAACAACCAGTTGAACCAGGCCCGACGGGCCCTTCTTTCGGCCTAGACGCCGACCTAGGAACCCATGATCGACACAGTCCGTCCCGACGAGATCGCATCCCTGCTCCGCAAGCAATTGGAGGGGTTCTCCCCCTCGGCGGAAAGCTACGAGACGGGAATCGTACTGAAGGTGGGCGACGGCATCGCCCGCCTGCAGGGGCTTCCCACCGTGGAAGCCGGCGAGCTGGTCCAGTTCGAGGGCAAGGACGACGTGTTCGCCCTGGTCCTGAACCTGGAGGAGGACAACGTCGGCGTCGTCCTTTTGGGCGAGATCAACTCCGTCGGCGAGGGCGACGTGGCCCGCCGCACCAAGATCCAGGCCTCCGTTCCGGCGGGGAAGTCGCTTCTCGGACGCGTCGTCGACGCTTTGGGAAACCCCATCGACGGAGGTCCGGCCATCGTCGCCGAGGCGCGACAGCGCATCGAAGTGAAGGCCCCCGGGATCATGGCGCGCAAGAACGTGCACGAACCCCTGCAGACCGGCATCAAGGTCATCGACTCCATGACTCCCATCGGCCGCGGCCAGCGCGAGCTGATCATCGGCGACCGCGGGACGGGCAAGACCGCCATCGCCCTGGACACGATCATCAACCAGAAGGGCAAGGACGTCAAGTGCTTCTACGTGGCCGTGGGCCAGAAGCAGAGCACCGTCGCCCAGGTGGTGGAGAAGCTGCGCGCCCATGGCGCGATGGATTACACGACGGTGATCGTGGCCGGAGCGGCCGCTCCGGCTCCGCTGCAGTACCTCGCACCCTACGTGGGCTGCGCCATGGCGGAATTCTTCCGCGACAACGGCGGCCACGCACTGATCATCTTCGACGATCTCACCAAGCAGGCCCAGGCCTACCGACAGATGTCCCTGCTTTTGCGCAGGCCCCCGGGTCGCGAAGCCTTCCCCGGCGACATCTTCTACGTGCACTCCCGCCTGCTCGAACGCGCGTGCAAGCTCTCCGACAAGAACGGGGCGGGCTCGCTCACCGCGCTGCCCATCATCGAAACCCAGGCGGGCGACGTTTCGGCCTACATCCCGACCAACGTGATCTCCATCACGGACGGCCAGATCTTCCTGGAATCGGGCATGTTCAACGCGGGCCTGCGACCCGCCATGAACGCGGGAATCTCCGTGTCGCGCGTCGGGGGAGACGCCCAGATCAAGGCCATGAAGCAGGTGGCCGGAACCCTGCGGCTGACCTTGGCCCAGTACCGCGAATTGGCCGCCTTCAGCCAGTTCGCCTCCGATCTCGATCCCGCCACGCAGAAGCAACTCGCCCGCGGCCAGCGCATCACCGAGCTTCTCAAGCAGCCCCAGTTCCAGCCCCAGTCGGTGGGAATCCAGGTGGTGGTGATCTACGCGGGAACCAACGGCTTCATCGACGCGGTGCCCGTGGCCCAGATCAACCGCTGGGAAAAGGAATTGCTCGAGTTCATCCGGGCAAAGCAGGCTTCCCTCGTCTCCGACATCGAAGCCAAGAAGGCCCTGGACGACGGCATCCGTGCCCGCATCGAAGCCGCGCTGAAGGATTTCAACGCGGCTTTCCAGGCGTAGGGAGAACGCCCAGGTGCCGACCATCAAGGAGCTGACGAACAAGCTCAAGAACCTCCAGAACACGAAGAAGATCACCGCCGCCATGAAGATGGTGGCGGCCTCCAAGCTTCGGCGCGCCCAGGGGGCCATCGAGCGCACGCGTCCCTACCGCTCCGAACTCACCTCGCTGCTGGCCTACCTGCAGGCCCGTGTCGGGGTGGAAGACCTGCCGGTCGATGTCTCCCCTTGGTTGGATTCCCGGCCGGTCAAGCACGTCTCCATCGTGTTGTTTACCTCGGACAAGGGCCTTTGCGGAGCCTTCAACAACGGCTTGATCCGCGCCTTCGAACGCATCCTGGGACTGCGCGCCATGGATGCCGTCACCGAGGGTCGTCCCGGCTTCTCCGAACTGCATGCGCGCCTCTCCCAGGGAACGCCCTGCGCCGTTCACTTCGCGGGACGCCGCGGTTGGGACGCACTCAAGGGCAAGCTCGCCGCGTCTTCCCTCGGACAATGGTTCCAGGAGGCCGTCGCAAGACCTTCGCTCTCCACGGCCCGACCCATCGCCGAACGTCTGATCCAGGATTTCCTCGACGGCAAGACGGATGAACTTTGGCTCGTCAACAACCGTTTCCAATCGGCGCTCACGCAGACCCCGCAGGCCCTCCAGTTGTTCCCCTCCCCCATCTCCTCCACCGAGCACGCATCCGCCGCTCCCGTGCTGTTCGAACCGCCTCCGGCCGAACTCCTCTCCAAGCTGATCCCCCAGTCCATCCGGTTCCTGGTGCTCAACGCGCTCCTGGAAAACGCCGCTGGCGAACAGGGAGCGCGCATGACCGCCATGGACAGCGCCACCCGCAACGGGCAGGAAATGATCGACAAGTACACCCTCCAGAAGAACCGGGCACGCCAGGCCCAGATCACCACCGAGCTGGTCGAGATCATCGCCGGCGCCGAATCCATCCGATAGGAATCGACATCCCATGAGCACCACAACCGCCAAGGGCAAGATCATCCAGGTTCTGGGTCCAGTCGTGGACGTGGCCTTCGAGGACGGGAATTTGCCTCCCATCCTCCAGGCACTCGTGACCACGAACGGTTCCATCTCCGACAAGCCGGACAACCTGGTCCTGGAGGTGGCCCAGCATCTGGGCGACAACGTCGTGCGCACCATCGCCATGGATTCCTCCGACGGACTCTCGAGGGGATTGGAGGTTCGCGACACGGGAAGATTCATCCAGGCCCCGGTCGGTGACAAGACCCTGGGTCGGGTCATCAACGTGATCGGGGAGCCCATCGACCAGAAAGGGCCCATCGGCGCCGAAACGTCCATGCCCATCCATCGCGAGCCGCCCGAATTCGATCGGCTGAGCACCCAAGCCGAGGTCCTGGAAACCGGCATCAAGGTGGTCGACCTGTTGGCACCCTACGCCAAGGGCGGGAAGGTGGGCCTGTTCGGAGGCGCTGGCGTGGGCAAGACCGTGCTCATCCAGGAACTCATCAACAACATCGCCAAGTACCACGGCGGCTACTCGGTTTTCGCCGGAGTCGGCGAGCGCACCCGCGAGGGAACGGCCCTCTACGGCGAGATGGAAGAAGCCGGAGTGCTGGGAAAGACCGCGCTCGTCTACGGCCAGATGAACGAGCCCCCGGGTGCCCGCGCCCGCGTGGCCCTCACGGCCCTGACGGTGGCCGAATACTTCCGCGACGTGCAGAACCAGGACGTCCTGCTCTTCATCGACAACATCTTCCGCTTCACGCAGGCGGGTTCCGAGGTCTCCGCGCTGCTTGGACGAATTCCGTCCGCCGTGGGATACCAGCCCACGCTGGGAACCGAGATGGGAGAACTCCAGGAGCGGATCACCTCCACCAAGAACGGCTCGGTGACTTCCATCCAGGCCATCTACGTGCCCGCCGACGACTACACGGACCCCGCCCCGGCCACCGCCTTCTCCCACCTGGACGCGACCACGAACCTTTCGCGTCAGATTTCGGAGTTGGGCATCTATCCCGCCGTGGACCCCCTGGACTCGCGCTCCCGCCTGCTCAGCGCCGATGTGGTGGGAGAAGAGCACTACGCCGTAGCCCGCGGGGTCCAGCGCCTCCTGCAGCGCTACAAGGAGCTCCAGGACATCATCGCCATCCTCGGGATGGACGAGCTCGCCGAAGAAGACCGCATGACCGTCTACCGCGCCAGGAAGGTCCAGCGATTCCTTTCCCAGCCATTCCACGTCGCCGAGCAGTTCACCGGCATGCAGGGCAAGTACGTGAAGCTGGCCGACACGGTGCGCTCCTTCAAGGAAATCCTCGAAGGCAAGCACGACGACCTGACCGAACAGGCGTTCCTTTTCGTGGGCACCATCGAAGAGGCCGTGGAAAAGGACAGGGAGCTGAAGTCCAAGTGAGCCTGCCCACCACCATCGTCGACCCGGAAAAGGTCGCCTGGAAAGGGGAGGCCGTCCAGGTCGTGCTGGGCATCACCGACGGTCTGGTCGGAATCCTGTCCAGGCATGCGGACGCCCTGTTCGCGATGGTTCCCCATGTCGCCCGCATCACCTTGGCGGACGGAACGGAAAAAAGCCTGTTCATTTCCGGTGGTGTTGCCCGCGTGTCCAAGGGCGAACTCACGGTGATCGCGGATTCGGCCGAATTTCCGGACCAGATCGATCGGGAGCGGGCCAGGAAGGCCAAGGAAAGGGCCGAGGAGAGGCTGACCAAAGGGCACCGGGAAATCAACTACGAACGCGCCCGACTGGCCCTGATGCGTTCCATCTACCGACTTCGAATCGCCAGGTAGCGACTCCTATCTCCCTGGATTGTCTCTCTCGAGCTTCTTCAGGCGGTATTGGAGCGAAGTCAGCAGGGGAGCGCGGCGGCTCGCTTCCCGAAGATGGCGCAACGCGTCGTCGATCTGCCCCGCTTGCTGGTCGCGGATCCCCCTGGCGTATTCCAGGAGTGCTTCCCACGGAACCCTGCCCCTGTCCGTGGCCATCTGGCGTGCGGCGGCCGGGACATCGACCCCGAGTGAATCGAGGAAGGAGATGGCCTTCTGCCGGATCTGGACCATGAAGACGTCTTCGCCCGAGACGCCCTGGAACCGCACCGACCGATCATCCGTTCCCTGACGGTAGGCCATGGCGATCTTCCAGTTCACCTCGCTTCCGGAATGCAGGACCTGCATGGCGATGACGGCGTCGGCGTCCTGCTGCTGGCCGGCCATGCGGGCATCCTCCACCTCGGTACCGGTGAGGTCGGTCCGCGTGCTCCAACCCTTGGCCTCCAATGAGGAGGCGAGCGGACCCGGATCCACCACGCGCAAACCCGGGACCAGCGAAGCCTCCCAGGAGAGGATTTCCGCCAT
>CAYXXL010000080.1:0-10765 GCA_964469025.1 uncultured Fibrobacteria bacterium | reverse complement strand
ATCCGCGATGCGCACGAACACCGACGACGGGAACTTCGACGCGTCCTGCGTGCTGAAGGGAGTGGTTTCGCTGTCGCAGCCCATGAGCGACATTCCCGAAAACACCGCCGTTGCGGCGCAAGCGGCGATTGTCTCCAAAGCCTGGCTTGTGCGCATGTCAGAACCTCCAGCTCAGCCGGATCCCATCGCCGGCGGGATCCACCGCGGGCGCCAAGGTGAAGTATTCGGCACGGATTCGCTTGGAATCCGCGTATCCCAGGATCCCCGCGTCCACCAAGTCCACCGCCCAGACCGCTCCCAGGATCCCCAGGGAGAATTCGAACGTGGACAGGGCCCGGTTGTTCCGCGACCGGGCTTGCTCGGCCGCGGCCACCCACTGGTCCACGGTTTCGTTCGGGGTCACCGTGGAGGGATCACCGTTCCGGAACCTGGTCAGGGTCTGGTGCCGGTCGTCGTAATCCACCCAGGTCCAGCCAGCCCAGCCCAAGGAGGCCGCGGTCGCCGCCAACGCGATGCTTCCCTGCACCGGGTGGTCGGTGTAGAACTGTCCCCAGCCCGGCCCCACGGCGCTGCGGTAGAGCGCGCCGGCGACCCGCCCCCTCTCGCCCAGGGTCTCGCGGTAGAGCGCCTCCAGGTCCTGGCTCGCGCTGCTCGCCACCGCGGCGGACACCACTTCCCCGGTCTCCACCGAAACCATCCGCGCGGAGAACTCCTGCGTCGGACCTTGGACGCGGACGGTTCCCGTCACGACGTAGCGCGCGGCCAACAGCTTCCCCGCCTTCACCATCCCCGAATCGTCCACGGCGCCGGACTGTCCCAGCGCCTGCTCCTGCAGGATCCGGTTCAACCCGTCGCGCTCCACCACCTCGAAGCGCGGGTCCTTGGCGTAGCGGGCCACGCCGTACTCGGCGGCCATGACACCGGGATCCCAGCCCAACCTGATCGCGGTGCCCTGGACCTGGAACGGGAAGACGGCCACGGTCTGGCGACCCTCGGGGAGGTTGGACGGGATCAGCCTCGTGAAAAGATCCGACAGGCTCTGGCCGGGACGCGAGCGAACGAAGGCGGAGGAGGTTTCCCCCGGGTCGGATGCCGTGCGCCGCAGCGTGTAATCCCGGCGCGAAGACGTCCCGGCATCCAGGAAGACAGTGTCCGAGACTTCGGCGTATCCGGGAAGCCCGACACGGACCGCCACGCTCCCCGACCGGAGATGCACGAAGCTCGCGGGGGCTTTCCCGACCTGGACCCCATCCAACCGGACCATCGCCCCGGCGGGTTGGGAGGCCACGGTCAAGGTGGAAGCCTTGGCCTTGAACCAATTCCCGGCCAGCTCCTCCATGGCCTGCTCCAGACGCCTGGAATCTTCCAGGGACTCCCCCGGCGCAAGCAGTCGCTTCCCTTCCAACCGAAGGTCGTCTCCCTGGAATTCCACGGTCACCTGACAGATCCCGTCGCTCAGGTCCATGTGCATCCGCAGGAGGTTCGAGGCCTGCGTGGAGGGAACGAAGGCACCGGACGCCGCGGCGGCCAGCCCCAGGCGGTCGGTGGCGGATTTCGCCTGCGCGGCGTCCAGGCAGCTCCCGGAGGGGTGCGCGGGAAGGACGCGAACGGGTACCGGTTGCAGATAGGGCGTCGCAGCGGCAGGAGCCGCGCCGTTCGGGGGCCGGACCTGGGACAGGGCCGATCGGGGGGCCAGGACCAGGCCGGACACCAGGACCGAGATCGGCACCAGGAGGCGGGTGGACGCGAAGACGAGGGTCGCGAAGCGTATCTCCATCGAAGAGGTCTCCCTGAGGGGGGGGCGCAGCCGGGAAAGCCAGCCATCCCGCACTCACGGCCCATTCTACTCTTCGTCGACTTCGGAAGGGAACCGGAAAACGAGGGATCGGTTCCCGGTTTCCAAGGTGTATTGTGGGTTCTTCATATCCGTCATCGAAGAAGCCAGGGAGGGACGGAATCCGTCAGGAAAGCAGCGTCCTCGCCCGAGGGAGCGCCGCCGCCACGCAGTCGTTGAGGCCGATGCCGTCCCAGGCGTTTCCCGCGAGGTGCAGGCCGGTGCCCACCATGCGCGTGCGCAGGCGCCGGATGGTGTCGTGGTGGCCCACCGGGTACTCGGGGATGCCCTGCGCGTAGGACCGGACGTGCACGAATTCCGGTTCGCCCGCCGCTCCCAGGATGTCGGCGAGTTCGGATCGGACCATGTCGGCCAGAGCCGGTGCCGAGAGCCCCGCCAGTTCCGGCTGGCGACCGCCGCCCACCATGGACCGCACGAGCACGTGGCCCTCCGGCGCCGCGTGCGGCCAGAGGCTCGAGGAGAACAACGTCCCCAGGATGCGGCGGTTCTCGGAGCGCGGCACCAGGAACCCGAATCCGTCCAGGGGGTGCTCCACCCGGTCGCGCCGGAATCCCAGTCCCACCACGGCCACGGGGTTGTACGGGACGGACGTCAGATCCTGGCGAATCTCCACCGGGATGCCTTCGATGCCGGAAAGCTGGTGCGAGGGGACGGCCAGGACCACGTGGTCGAACTTCCCGGATCGCCCCCTGCCGCGCAGGATCCAGAGGTTTCCCGATCGATCCAGGGAACGCACCGGTTCCTCGCGCCGCAGGGGACCCGAGATGCCGGCCGACAACGCCTGGACAAGATCCGTCATGCCCCCCAGGAAGCTGTAGGACCCGGATCCCGGACGCCGGTCGGCGGGCACCCCGGAACGCCCCTTGCGCGCGGCGAGCATCCCCCGGAAAAGGGAACCGTGCACCGCCTCCATGTTCTGGATGCGGGGAAAGGCCGAGCGCACGGAAAGGCGTTCCGGAGAGGCCGCGTAGATTCCGGTGACCATCGGGTCCATCACCTGCTCGAAAAGCCCGCGGCCCAGGCGTCGGCGCCCGAAGTCCGCGACGGATTCGTCCTCGGGGCCGCGGCCCACGAACGGCTCCTTGAGAGCGGCGAGCTTGGCCGCCCAGGTCGGGAATCCGCCCAAAACGGAGCCCGGCCCCATCGCCCGCAGCCTGCCTTTCCAGAGCAGGAACCGCTTGCGGGCCGACGGCGACGCCTGCACGATCCTGTCGCCCAGGCCGAGTTCCAGCGCCAGTTCCCGCGTCTCGGAGCGCGAATTCAGGATGCTCTCCGCCGCCTCTTCGCACCTCCAGCCATCACGGCTTTCGGTTCGGATGTTGCCGCCGGGGAGGGGCTTCGGGTCCCAGGTCTCCACCTGGACGTCCAAGCCCCGGCGACGGGCCTCGCGCTCCAGGAACCAGTGGGTGGAAAGCCCCGAGATGCCAGCGCCCACGACGGCGATGCGCAAGGTCATCGCGGGGGCAACGCGTGGACGGCGTCGATCAGCGTGCGCAATCCGGAAAGGGGCGCGTCGGGCAGGATGCCGTGGCCGAGGTTCGCGATCCAAGGACCTCCCGCGGCCTGGAGCGAGGCCTCGCGGACCCGATCCCGGATGGTGTGGTCCGGCGCATGCAGGAGCGTCGGATCGAAGTTCCCCTGGAGCGGACGATTTCCGACCACGGCGCGCGCGTCCGCCAGGGAGATGCGCCAGTCGACGGCGAGGACGTCGAAGGGCAGGTCGACCAGCACCGGCAGGAGAGTGGAAGCCCCGTTGCAGTACAGGATCAGGGGAACGTTTGGAGCACGCGCCTTCACGCGCTCCGCCAACCGCAGCAGGACCGGAACCACCACTCGGCGGTAGTCGGTCGGAGCAAGCAGCCCCCCCCACGATTCGAAAAGCTGCAACGCCTGGCAGCCCGCCTGGGCCTGGGCTGCCAGGTAGTCGGCCGTCGTGTCCGCCAGGACCTCCAGGACCTTCGCGAAGCCGGTCGGATCCGCATGGAACCAGGCACGCGCCTTCGGGAACTCCTTGCCGCCGCCCCCGTCCACCGCGTAGCACGCCACGGTCCAGGGAGCGCCGGCGAATCCGATCAGGGGAAGGCCCGTCGGCAGGGCCTCTCGGCAGGCGCGGACGGCGTCCATCACGTAACCCAGTTCCGCCACGGGATCGTAGGCGGTCAATTTCCGACCATCTCCGGAACGCAACGGATTCGCGATGCGCGGACCTTCCCCTTCCCGGTAGGAGAGGTCGAATCCGAAGGGGATCAGGACGGGCGGGAGGTCGGTGAAGAGGATGGCCGCGTCCACGCCCAGGATGGCGGGTGGCTGGCAGGTGACCTCGGCGCAGGCGGCGGGGTCGTGGATGAATTCCAGGAAGTCCGGATAGCGCGCGCGGACCTCGCGGTACTGCGGCAGGAATCGGCCTGCCTGGCGCAGGATCCAGACCGGCGTGCGGGCTGGAACCTCGCCCCGGCAGGCCCGCAGGAACGGGGAATCGTTCAGGCCCACGAGACCAGGCTTTCCGCCGGTTCGCGCACGGTCCGGAACGAATTGACGTGGGCCTTGAGATCGGGTTTCCCGAAGGAGATTCCGCACACCACCAGGCGGTCCTCGGGAATGGACAATTCCCGGCGCAGGACTTCCGGATAGACCGCCACCGAATACATGGTGGTGGATTCCAGGCCCTGGGCGCGCAACCCGGCGATGAACCCACCCAGGAACAGTCCGCCGTCCAGGAAATTCCCCTTCTCGCTGACCTTGGGCAGGGTGAGCACCGCGAATGCGTGAGCCCCGAACAGCGCGTAGTTCTCCCGGTCGTGGGCGCGCCTCGCGGGCTTGTCGTCGCGCGCGATTCCCTTGTGGGCGAACAATGCGAATCCGCAGGCGCGGGCGCGCTCCATCTGGTCCGGAGGAAGCTCCGCCGGGGAATACCTGTAGTCCGGCGCCGGTGCCGTTCCGGCGTCGAAGGCGGATGTGAGCGCGTCCCGAACCCTGTCGGCGGCGGAGCCCAGGGCGAAATGCAGCATCCAGGGCTGGCCGTTCTTGGAGGAGGGCGCGCGTCCGGCGGCCTCCACGGCCGCGAGAATGGTCTCCCGGGATGGCACCTCCGGCAGGAAGGCCCGGCAGGAATAGCGCGTGCGCAAGAGCTCCAAGGTGTCCATTTTCATCTCCTCAGGCCGCATCCGGCCCACCATTCGCCTTCGGTTTCCTCGATTTCCAGATCCAAGCCCGCATGGCCGAACCATTCCAGGACCTGCCCGCGCTCCGTCGCGAGGTAACCGGAAAGCACCAGCCTAGCGCCCACCGGCAGAAGTTCCAGCACCCGTTCCCGCATCGGGAAGAATTCCGTGCGCAGCATGTTGGCGATCACCAGCCGGAATCTGGCGGAATCGGGAAGGGAATCGACCGACCCGGCCCAGGCGTTCCAATCCCGCACCGCGTTGAGTTCGGCGTTCTCCTCCAGGCAGGGAATGGCGTCGGGGTCGATGTCGCACAGTTCCAGATGTCCCGCGCCCAGCCTTCCCGCGTAGAAACCCAGGATCCCGGTTCCGGCACCGATGTCGAAAACCGTCGCCCCGTCCAGGGGAATCCGTTCCAGGATCTTCGCCGCGAGCCGCGTGCTTTCGTGGCCTCCCGTCCCGAAGGCCTGCTTGGCCTCCATGCGCAGGACGAATTCGACCCCGGAAGGCGCCTCCACCCAGGGCGGCACGACGGTCAGGCGCGGGGTGACGCGCAGGGGCTCCTGCTGGAGACGCCAAGACAGATCCCAGTCCTTGGCCTCCACGGCTCCCTGGTCCACCAGGGTCCAGCCTTCGGGCACCCGGGAACGGTCCCAATCTTCGGGGAGCCATGCGCGCAACGCACCCGCGGGAGCGTCCAGCTCCTCGAGCCCCAAGGCCCCGAGTTCGAACAGCTCCATGGACGCCAACTCCGGATCGACGGAGGGGACCAGATCCAACCACAAGGCCGCGCGCGCTTCCATGATAAGGGCAAAAGTAGTCGTCGGCAGGTTCGGGACCTCCGAGATCCCGAAGCCGGGAGGTATCTTTCGGACCTCGTTGTCCACCATCCAACATCATTGCCGAAAGGCCTAGGAGTCTCCCATGACGCGCCGCATCGTGATCGCCGGAAACTGGAAGATGAACAAGACCGTCCCGGAAGCCGTGGAACTCGCCAAGGCCGTGGTCGCCAAGTGCGCCGAGGCCCCCGCCTCCGTCGATCTCGTGGTGTGCCCCACCTACGTAGCCCTCACCGAGGTGGCCAAGGTCGTGGCCGGAACCCGCGTGGCCCTTGGCGCCCAGGACCTGCATTGGGAGGAGTCCGGTGCCTTCACGGGGAAGATTTCCGCCGCCATGCTGGTTTCCGCCGGAGTGAAGTACGTGATCATCGGCCACAGCGAACAGCGGCAGTTCTTCGGGGAGACCGACGAAACCGTGAACAAGAAGGTGAAGCAGGCACTCAAGCACGGCCTGCTCCCCATCGTCTGCGTGGGCGAGCTTTTGGCCGAGCGGGAGGCGGCCAAGACGGACGCCGTGAACGAGCGCCAGCTGAAGGGCGCCTACGCCGGCGTGAGCGCCGAAGACGCCGCCAAGACCGTGGTCGCCTACGAGCCCGTCTGGGCGATAGGAACCGGCAAGGTAGCCACCGTGGAGCAGGCCCAGGAATCCCAGGCCTTCATCCGCAAGGTCCTGGTGGAACTCTACGGCTCGGCGGTGGCCGAGATCATCCCCATCCAGTACGGCGGCTCCATGAAGCCCGACAACGCGAAGGGACTGCTCTCGCAAAAGGACATCGACGGAGGCTTGATCGGGGGCGCGGCGCTGAAGGCGGACGACTTCATCGGAATCGCCAAGGGCGCCTGATCCGTCCGGCTGCGGAGGCGCAGACTTGCTTCCCTCCCCGCTCGGCGTCCCGGCACGGACGCCTTCGGGCTCGGCGCGCGGCGTCTGCATCCTCCTCGCTCGAACGGGTTCCAATTGCCCGCAAAGGCGCAGACTTGCTTCCCTCCCCGCTCGGCGTCCCGGCACGGACGCCTTCGGGGTCGGCGCGCGGCGTCTGCATCCTCCTCGCTCGAACGGATTCCAATTGCCCGCAAAGGCGCAGACTTGCTTCCCTCCCGGCTCGGACGGCTTCGGCGACGCGCTGGTGACGGGATCCATCACCGGCGCGGTTGGTCTCAGGGAACCTGCACGGACTCGGTGGCGGAACCGGTTCCGTGGACCTCCAGCCCGATGTGCAAGCCGTTCCACGAGGCGCCGAGCGGGCGTCCCAGCGGATCCACGCGCAGGCCCCGGACGAACGGCGCGACCATCGGCCGATTCGCCAATCCCGTCGTGCCCATGGTGACATCGACTTCGCTGGAGATCATGGACGATAGGCTGGCAGATCCGTTGTAGGTCGTCCCGGTGATGTACAGTCCGTGAACGTGGTCCATCACGAATCCCTTCGAAGCGCCGGTGAAGGTGACGTTCTGGAAGGCGATCCCGTTGACGGGAGCTTCCGGAAGTCCATACATCTCCACGGAGCTCGAGGCACCGGTGCTGGTGATGTTCTTGAAGAGGATGTTCTTCCAGATGGGCGTGGTGGCGGTCACCGGTTGGGCGGGATCGGTTGCGGGCGTGCCGCTGGCCTGGTAGTAGCTGGTGATCAGGAAGGCGTTCTTCACCCCGCGCATCGTGATGTTCTCGTACACCAGGTTTTCCACCAGCGCTCCGTTGGAGCGGTTCGACTTCAGGCGGAGACCGTTGGTGGTTCCGGTCAAGGTGCAACTGTCCACCAACATGCTGTCCAAGCCCAAGGTCGTCTGTCCCCCGATGGAAATGCCGTGGCCCGCTCCGCAGCGGACGTGCGTGATGGTGATGTTCTTGCAGAAGGCCACGTAAGGCTTGACCGCGATGTCGTCGTCGCCGTCGGAGATGCTGTCGTTGGTGATGAGGAAATCCACTCCCGAGGGATCGATTCCGTCCGTGTTCGGCGAGCTCGAGGAACACAGGATCGTGACCGTGTCCACGGTCACCTCGCTGTCGGAGGAGAGGACCAGGTGCTCCATGGGCGAATTCTGGAGGGTGAGGCCGTGGACGTGGATGCGCTTGCTGTATTTCAGGTTGATCAGGTAGGGCCGATGCGGCATGGAGCCGTTGGCGTTGAAGGCCGACCACCAAGCGGAGCCGTTTCCGTCGATGGTGCCGTGACCGCTCAGCGCGATGTCCTGGGCACCGGTCGTGGTCAGCCAGTCGGGATAACGAGTTCCTCCGGTGTCCTTGTAGACGCCGTAGGCCAGAGGTTCCACCTTGGCGCCGGACTCCACGCGGAAGTCGATGTGGTTGCGCAGCACGAACGGCGCGCTGATGTAGGGGTTGGACGCGGCGGGAAAATCGATCACGCCTCCGCCGGTCTGGGAGACGGAATCGATGAGGGCCTGCAAGGCCTTGAAGTTGTCCGTCTTGCCGTCGGCGACGATCCCATGTTGGACCACGTCGAAGATCTTCGCGGGAATCGCCGGCAGTTGCGGAACCACGTAGGTCGCGCGCGCCGGTCCCACGAAGACTCCGAGCAACGCCGCGGCGCTGACGATCATCGGGGTGCATGCGTTCTTGTTCATGAGGCCTCCTGCTTTCTGGTGTCAATCTCATCCCAAGCATTTCGCGCCGAATGCCCTTTTTGCAATCTGGGCGTTGAAGATCGATCAACGGCCACATCCGTCCGGATGCGAAGCGGTGTGGGAGGAGGCAAAAGTCGTCCCTCCCATCCCCGCTTCAACGCGCCTGGAGAGACTCCTCGGCGGCTCCCGGATCCAGGGCGATCCCTAGCCGGAGGCCCTGCTGCACGGCGCCCAGGCGGCGCCCCAGGAGGTCCATGCGCATCCCCTGGAAGGCCCGGGGCGGTGATGGGCGGTTGTTCTCGAGGCCCGTGGTCACGATCTTCATGGTCGCGTCGAATTGGCTGGAGATCATGGACGCCAGGGTCCCTGAGCCATTGAAGGTGGTGGACTCGAAGAGGATGTTGTGCGCATGGTCGAAGATGAACCCGGTCTTGGCCGTGATCGCCACGTTGTCGAAGGTGATGGAATCCAATGGGGCCTCGGCCAACCCGTAGATCTCCACCGAATTCTTGTTGCCTCCGGCGATGGTGATGTTCTTGAACACGATGTCGTTCCAGAAGGGCGTCGTGGCCACGATGGATTGGGCCGGATCGGTGACGGGGTCGGTGCTCAGGTTGTAGTAGCTGGTGAGCAGGATGGGATGCTGGACACCCGTCATGACCATGTTCTGGTAGAGGCAATGCTCCACCAAGCCGCCTTCGGTGCGGTTGGCCTTCATCCGGATCCCGTTGGTGGTCCCGTTCATGGTGCAACTGTCCACGAACAGGCTGTCCAGGCCGTAGTTGGACTGCCCACCGATGGAAATGCCATGGCCCGACCCGCAATGCAGGTGGGTGAGGGTGAAGTTCTTGCAGTAGGCGTCGCCGGCCTTGATGGCGACGTTGTCGTCGCCCACGGCCAAGCTGTCCTGGGTGATCAGGTAATCCGTGCCCGAGGGATCGATCGCGTCCGTGTTGGGGGCGGTGGAGGGCGCGAGGATCGTGATGGAATCCACGGTCACCTCCTTGTCGCCTTGGAGGTCCAGATGGAACATCGGGGAATTCTGCAAGGTGATTTCGTGCACCTGCACCCGGGTGGAGGTCTGGAGGTGGACCAGGTAGGGCCTGTGGGGCATGGAGCCGTTGGATTTGAACGCCGACCACCAAGGAGACCCCTGCCCGTCGATGGTGCCGCGGCCGCTGATGGCGATGTCCGTGGCTCCGCTGGATGTGAGCCAGTCGGTGTAGCGGCTCGAGCCGGAAGCCAGCGGATAGGAACTGTAGGGCAGCGGCTCCAGGAGCGCGCCCTTCTCCACGCGCAGATCGATGGAGCTTCCCATCACGAGCGGAGCGCTCCAATAGGCCTTGGCGGCCGCCGGAAAGTCGATCACTCCCCCTCCGGCCTTGGACACGGAATCGATCAGGGCCTAGATTGCCTTGGCGTTGTCGGTGGAGGCGTTGGCGATCACGCCGTGCTGGGTGACATCGAAGATCTTGGCGGGAATGGCGGGAAGTTGGGGAGTCACAACCGTAGCTTGGGCCGCAGCGGCAATGCCTGCCAGTGCGATCCGCACCACTCTGTGATGCGCGTGTATCCGGTGTTGTTCATGCATGGCGAGACCTCCTCGGGTACCGATCAACTTCCGCTCGAATTCCCGCCGCGAACGGTCGTTTCGATCCGGATTGCGTTGAACATCGATCAATGTCCGAGCGGGGCCATAAGGATTCCGTAAAGATCTTGCCGGTGAAAATCCTCGCGATCGGGGTGCTCGCCGAAATCTGACGCCCTCCGCGACCCTGGCGCTAGGTCCGCGGGTCCGCTGGAAGCGCCGCAAGCCTGTATCCGACACCGGACTCGGTCAGGAGGAACCTGGGGTTCGCGGGTTCCTCCTCCAACTTGTGGCGCAGCTGGGACATGTAGATCCGCAGGTAGTGCGCCTGCTCCCCGGCTCCTGGCCCCCAGACCTCCGAAAGAAGCTGCGTCTTGGTCAGGAGCTTGCCCGGACTTCGAGCCAGGACGTCCAGCAAGCGGTATTCGATGGGCGTGAGGTGCACCTGGACGCCGCCGCGATGGACGGTTCTGGCGGAAAGGTCGATGCGCAAGCTGCCCGTGAGCACCAAGGGATCTTCGGTGGTGCGACGGAGGTCGTGCCGCAAGGCGACGCGCAGCCGCGCGAGAAGCTCCTGCGCTCCGAACGGTTTGGCGAGGTAGTCGTCCGCCCCTTCGTCCAGCGCGCGCACCTTGTCGTCTTCCTTCCGGCGGGCGGACAGGACGATGATCGGTTTGCTGAACCAGCCGCGAAGTTCGCGGAGGACCTCCATTCCGTCCCGATCTGGCAAACCCAGGTC
>CAYXXL010000079.1:0-10791 GCA_964469025.1 uncultured Fibrobacteria bacterium | reverse complement strand
CCTCGACTTCTTCCATCCCGGAGGAGTTGGCCACGACCGGGGCCATCAGGACCAGAGCGTCGGGCTTGGCGTGCCGGACAAGGTCGAAGGCGACGTTCCGCATGGACTTGGTCGGATCCGAGGAACCGATCTCCCCACCGTTGAAACTCACCAGGTCGCAGTCTTCCACCCGTGCCGCGGCCTTCATTCCGGCCCAGAGGGCATACTGGTAGGAACCCACCAGATCGTTGGTCAAGAGACCGATCAGATTCCGCTTTTCCATCACCCAGACCCTACCATCCGCGAGGGGTCCGGGTCAAGCGGGGGGCACCGGCGGCGGCGCGGCGCGGGGGGGCGCGAACCGCCTTCCGAGTTCAGCGTATGGACAGAATCTGTTTTCGGCGGAAGCACGACGCGATGTGGTCGTTCACCATCCCCGTGGCCTGCATGTGCGCGTAGCAGACGGTGGATCCCAGGAACTTGAAGCCGCGCCGCTTCAGGTCCTTGCTCAAGGCGTCGGATTCGGGGCTGGTGGCCCTGAAGTCCTCGATCCCCCGCAGTTCGTTCACCTGCGGTTTTCCGCCCACGAAGCCCCAGACATAGGCGTCGAAGCTGCCGAACTCCCGTTGAACCTCCAGGAATTTCCGGGCGTTGAGGATGGCGGACTTGATCTTGGCCCGGTTGCGGATGATGCCGGGATCGGCGAGAAGTTGGGCTTCCTTCTCCTGGCCGTAGCAGGCGACGACGGAGGGTTCGAAGTTGTCGAAGGCCTCGCGGTAGCTTTCGCGCTTTCGCAGCACGGTGTACCAGCTCAATCCCGCCTGGGCGGCCTCCAGGGTCAGGAACTCGAACAGGAGGCGGTCGTCGTGAACCGGAACGCCCCACTCCCGGTCGTGGTACTCCACATAGTCGGGTTTCGCGAGGTCGACCCAAGGACACCGGTGGAAAGTGGTTTCCTGCGACATGGCAAGACCCCCCTCAGAAGCGGAGCGTGATCTGTCCGGAAGGAGCGAACCCGAGGGCGGCGTGCCAGCCGAGTCCCGCGTCGATGCCCCAGGAATCGCCCAGGTACCCCAGACCGAAGGAGGGCATGGCCTCGGGCCTGCCCACGGGAAAGCCTGTGCGCAGGGAGATCCCGTTCCAGCGGGCTTCCAAGGCGACCGGGACCACCGGAGTTTCATCGGCCACCAGGCGCAGGTCGGCCATGGGTATTACGGCCCAGTCTCCCCAGCGCTGCGTCCACGACACGCCCGCCTGCACGACGGCGGGTAGACGCTCGCGGTATTGGCCGGAAAGGGTTCCCATCCCCAGGTTCTGGATTTCGATGCCCGCCGCCCAAGGATGTTGGGCCGGAGCCCAGCGCAATCCCCCGGAGATCCAGCCTCCCCAGGAGGTGGCGTCGGATACCGCATCCATTCCAGCGCCCAAGAGGAAACCGGCGCGCAAGCCCTCCAAAGGGAGCGGTGCCGAGGCTCCGCCTTCCAGGGCCCAGGTGGAGGCCGCGTAATTTCCGGTGATCTGGTCCTGGTCGTCGCGACCGGGAATGTTGGAGAACCCCTGGTAGCGCAGGCGCCCCTCGGCAGTCCAGGCACCGTAGGGGATCTCCCAGCGCGCGTCTTGCTGGGATCCGCCCAACTGGCCGTAGTCCTCGATCCATCCCGCGGAAATCGTGGTGTGGTCAGCGGAATCCGTGGCGGGATTGGCCGAGGTCTCGATGCCCGGGCCGCCGGCGCCGGCACCCGAAAGGGCCTGGTCGCGGGGCGATGCGGACGCCTTGAGCAGCTTGAAACCGGAGCCGCCCAGGGGGAGATCGAACGGATTCTCCCCAGCCAAAGCGGAGGTCGCGGCGAGCAGGGCGAAGAGGGGACCGATCATCCTTGGAAGTTCGTGAATTGGAGGTCCACCGACCAGTCCCCCTTGCGCAGGAACTGGATGGCGTCTTGCAGGTCGTCCTTGGACTTCCCGGCGACCCGCAGGTGGTCTCCCAGGATGGAGACCTGGACCTTCAGCTTGGCCTCCTTGATGGTTGCGGCGATCTTCTTGGCATCGGGTTGCGGCACGCCGGCCTTGAGGGTCGCTTCCTGGCGCACGGTCATGTGCCCGGCCGCCTGCACCTTGCCCCAATCGATCCCTTTGGTGCTGACGCCCCGCTTGATCAACTTGGTGTCCAGCACGTCCTTGACCTGCTCGAGCTTGGGTTCGTCGTCGCCGATCAGCTTGAGCTTTTCGCCGTCGAAGTCCACCTCGCATCTGCTCCCCTTGAAGTCGAACCGGGACCCGATCTCGCGACGCGCCTGGTCCACGGCGTTGCGGACCTCCTGGGGATCGATCTTGGAGACGATGTCGAAGGAGCAATCCTTGGCCATAGGGTCTGCAAGTTACCTACTTGCCTGCCGACAAGCGCCGGAGGGTGTCGATGTCGGGCCCCTCGAGCTTGCGCTTGGCGCACAGCCGGACCAGATCGGACAGTTCGCGGTCCTCGCCGCGGGAGAACTGGTACCGTCCCGCGAGCAGAAGAAGCCGGGGCTCGGCGTCGATTCCCTTGAGGGCCGTTGCGGACAAGCCCCTTCGAAGCTCGGCGGGGTCGTCGGAGAGGGCGAGTCGCCAGTAGGTCGCGACGGGGGAAGCGGTCGGTTCGAGGTCCGCGCAGCGTCGCTGCGCGGATGCCAGATTGCCGCGCCCGAAATCCACGGTGCAGGCCCGGTCGGCGGCGTGGAGGGCTGCCGCCGCGGCTTTGGCCTTTTTCCGGGCATCGGCGCCATGGGCCGACAGCGCACAAGCGAGGAGCGCCATGCCGAGCGATGGAAGACGGGTCCGCGCGTTCACCGCCCCACCCGGATGGTGCGCCGACCGAAGGCGTCGATGGAGACCTGGAGGGTTGGCGTGCGCACCAGTTCGAGGTCGGAAGGCGGGACTTCGAGTCGGGACAGGGAATCGCCCAGGGCTTCGAAGTGCAGGCCCGGGAGAGTCTTGGCGAACCACGCCGACACGGGGAAGTTCAGGACCGGTTCGACGGGTCCCAGGAGATTGCGTGCCGAGACATCGGCATCGGCACCGAGCCACTCCGAAAGGGTGTTGGCGAATTCCCGTCGGTTCGCGATGCGCAGGGAATCCCAATTCCACTGGGGCGACCACCAGGGCCCCGCCTGCAGCGTGGCATCCACGCTGGACCAGGGAGACCCACCGGAGGCTCTCCGGAACGTCCACCTCTGGCCCTTGGGCCCGGAAAACTCCAAGGCGCATTCGCCCTTTCCTTCGTGGCAAGGCGTGGTGGATTCCAGTCCAAGCCCGCGATCGCTGGCGAGGGACCTCAGCCCCTTCGCCGTGACCCCGGATGCCAGCCCGGGCTGGGGAGAGGGACCCTTCGGCGGCATGGTGCGCCCTATGCGCAACCGGGTGGAGCCGCCGCTCACCCAGGTGGCCGCCGCCAATGGGGGCGTGCAGGAGCGGCAGAGGAATCCCTGGGCGGGTTTTCCTTCCATGGTGGCGAGGAATTCCGGGGGTAGAGCGTCGGGATCGGACTCCGTCCATTCGGCTCCCGCGGAGACGACGTCCAGGATGCTCCAGAAGATGTCGTCTGGCAGATCCCTTTCGCGACCAGCGCGCTCGGCCCACCAGTCCATCCCTCCCAGCGAGCCGCCGCGCAGGAAATCGGGGCGCACCAGGATCCGGGCGGTGTCGGCGGAGAGAAGACCGGCTTCCCAGACCCCGCGCCTCGAGCCCGAAACGGGGGACAATGCCCAATCATGACGGAATTCGGCCATCGTGACCGGCCAGCTTCCCGCGAAGGCGCCGACACCGAAAGCCGCGATGGCGGGTGCGATCCTCATGCCCCTTCTTCCGGCAACCGCCCGATGAACGGCAAGTTCCGGAACCGCTCGGCGTGGTCCAGCCCGAAGCCCACCACGAACACGTCGGGAACCTCGAACCCGAAGAAATCCGGTTTCATGGGCGCGATGCGGCGGGCGGGCTTGTCGAGGAGGAAGCAGCCTCGCACCGAGAGGGCCTCGTGCTCCAGGAGCCAGTCCTTGAGGGCGAGGAACGTGGAACCCGTGTCCAGGATGTCGTCGACCACGAGCACATGCTTGTCGGCAATCCTGTCCGGATCGGGAACCACCAACCGCGGCGATCCGACGGGCCCGGTGGAATCGCCGTAGGAGCGGGAGCGGGCGAATTCCAGCTCGAAGGGGTTGCGCAGTTGCCGCATCAGGTCGGAGGCGAAGACGACCGCGCCCTTGAGAACGACCAGGAGGACGAAGGTCTCCCCGTCGTAGTGGCGGTCGACCTCGCGGGCGATCTGGGCGATCCGCGCCTCGATCTGTCGAGCGGTGAGCAGCACAACCGGCGAAGTCATTTGGTGGAGTCTCCCCAGCGGGCCGCTTCGCGTTCCACCGTCATGTCGAAATTGAGTCGTTCCAGGACCGCGATCCAGATCAGGGCCGCGGCCTTCTCCTGCGCGTCGATCCGAACCTTTCGCAAGAGGGGCCTGAGCTTGCGCTCCCGCAGGACGAGTCCGGCGTTTTCGAGAGGAGCCTTCGAGATCTGGAGGTGGGCGGCGTCGGCGAGATCCAGTAGGATGGAAAGTGCGTCTGCTTCCAGAGGGTCGGCGCGCGTGGACAAGGCCCGCATCCGCGCCTGCAGGGAGGCGTCGAGCGCGCCGTCGGGAAGCAGTGTGGAAAGGGCGATGCGCTGGGCCTTGGCCTCCTCCAGGGCTTCCACCACGTCCGCCACGATGGCCCGGTCGGGCGCTTCCAGCGTGAGGCGCACCGCGTCGCGCAGCCGGTGTTCCAGAAGCACCTGCCTCGGATAGAGCAGGAAGGCGGGCGCGGGGATCCCCAGGTGGACCAGATCGTCGCGCGCGTCCTGGGAGGCCCTGTCCAGTCCTTCGTGGAGGGGGCGGAGATCGTCGAGGGCGCGTCGGATCCGGCGGCTTGCCAGATCCTGTCGACGATCCAGGAGCAGGTCCGTCAGCCGGAACGGTCGGCATGTCCAAGCGCGTTCCACGGAGGAACGGATCTGCGCGGAAGGGAGGGACCAATCGACCGATGGAAGGTCGCCGTCCTCCAGGATCCTCACCTCGGGCGAATTCCTGGCGTCCTGCCTGGCCAGGAGGCGAAGGGTGGTGGTCTCGCGCAGGGAGTCGTCGCGGACCACGGCCTTTCCCTCCCAGACACCGGGCACCGGGCTGGACAATTGCAGTTGCGCGGTCTGGTGGAACATGGCGACGGGAACTTCGTTCTCCGGGGTCTCCACCAGAAGCTCGAAGGCGGCGTGGGCGGCCACCAGATGGGCGATGGGCCAGGCGGGGCGCACCCAGTGTTCCCAGATCCATCTGCCGGAGCGCGCCTCCACGTTGGACACCGCCTTTTCCAGGATGGCCAGGATCCGTCGTTCCGGCGATGGGCGCCCCAGGGATTCCACGAGTTCGCAGGCGCGGCGGGCGTAGCGCAGGTTCTGCACGGGCTCCAATCCCCCCAGGTCGTCGAAGAACCAGCCGCAGCTGGTCAGGCAGAACTGGCCCATCAGCACCAGCTCGGCCAGCCGCAGCGCGATGCCCGATGACGCGTCGGGAAGTCCCGGGAGGAGATGCTCGGCGAGCCATTCCTCGCGGGTGCGTCCGCCGTTTCGCGTGGACACCCAATCCAGCCGAGCCTCCCAGGGATTCCCGAAGAGTCCTGGAGAGAGGGCGTCCCAGGCGAGTTCCGCCTCGTCGCGGCAGAGAGACATCGCCTGGCGCAAGGGCGTGCGCCAGGCCTGGGTCCAGTCGTCGGGTCCCCCGGTGTGGCATCCGCAGTCGCGCTGCCATCTTCCCGTCCCGTGGGCGCAGGACCATGCGGTCCCCTCGCCGTGGGCGTTCTTGAGCCTCACCTCGTGCTCGGGCGGACGGATGGACAGAAAATGTCCAAAATTCGTGGGGATGGTCCCGTGCTCGGGGCAGAGGCTTTCGTAGAGGTAGGCCAGGGCCATGTCGCCGAAGGGTTCGTGGTGGCCGTAGGATTCGCCGTCGGTGGCCACGGACACCAGGCGGGAAAGGACGGAATCCGGAACCCAGGCCGCCTTCAGCCGGTCGAAGTAGCCCCTGGCGTCGCGGAGGAGGTGCTCGAACCCCACCGCCGCGGAGACGGGCCCGTCGTAGAAGAACACGTCCAGGTGGCCTCCGCACAGCGGCTCCCCGTGCTCGTCCAGGGGATAGATCCGGTACGCCTGGCCGGGATCGATGGACCCGTCGGAGACGTCGGTCCATTCATCGGTGCGCAACGGCCGCACCCTTTCCGCCTGGGTGGGCGCGAGGATGGTGAACTTCACTCCGGCCTCGATGAGGTCCACCACGGTGGGCATGTCGATGGCGGTTTCCGCGAGCCACATGCCCTCCGCCTGCCTGCCGAAACGGCGCTGGAAATCGCGCAGACCCCATTGGATCTGGGTGCGCCGATCGCGCTTGGTGCCCAACGGGAGGATTGCGTGGTTGTAGACCTGGGCGATGGCGTTGCCGTGTCCGCCCTGGTCCTCCATGCTCTGCCGATCGGCCTCCAGGATCCTCGCGAGGGTTTCGGGATCGTTGTCCGCGATCCAGTCCAGGAGGGTGGGCCCGAAGTTGAAGGAAAGCCAGCGGTAGTTGTTGGAGATGGCACGGATGCGGCCCCACCCGTCCAGCAACCGCGAGGCCCCGTTGGGCGCGTAGCATTCGCGGGCGATGCGGGCGTTCCAGTCGTGGTGGGGAAAGGCGCTTTCCTGTGCCTCGATCCGTCCTGTCCACGGATTCTCGCGGGGAGGCTGGTAGAAATGGCCGTGGATGCACAGCCGCATCGGGTTTTCGGTGGTGCTCATCGGTTTGCTGGGAGTGTAGCAAATCCGGGGTGTGAATATCCACGTCCTGGGCGAGTCCTCTCCCCAAGGCAGCATATTCCAAAAGCTCCGGAGCAGAGTGAGTGGACTTCGAGGATTGGCTTGACCAAGATCCCTGGAGGGAAGGATGCCGTAGATCGGGAATGTCTGATTCAAGTCGAAAAAAGCCCCTCGGAGTGACCGAGGGGTCGAGGTATTACGGAGCGATATTGATGCCTTCAAGTACGTTAAATCCAACGGGAGCGATGCAAGTTCCGTTGTACATGTATGACATGGTGGTCGAATTTGTTGGGAATTCCACGTTGACGTGCTTTCCCGATGCGATTGCCTGAATCGCCAGGGTGTACGCCGTGGTGTAGAGCGGATTGGTTGAGGTGATCAGAAACAGGGGAGAGTAGCCTGGCAACTGAACAGCGACCCCTGTCGAATTTGCCGAAGTTCCGCAGCCCTGGACAATTGAAACCTGAGTTGGAGTCAAATTTCCGGTGTAGCCGCAGAATGCCGAGGACACGAGAGCGAGTGCGACGAATAGCGCTTTCTTCATTTCGAATGCTCCTTGTTGGTTTGGTCATCCTCCCGGACTTGCGAGGAATTCGCGAGCAGAAGGCTGGTGGAATATACGGAAGATTGGACAGAATCCTTCCAAGACGGATTCTGTTTGTCAAGGCTGTGTGTTCTGCCGGAGCACGAAATCTCCGCGTCGGGACCGACCTGTCGGGAACGCAACAGGGTGGAACCGGATCCGAAATATTCCCAGGTGTTCCGGTCAGAGCGGTAACGGAATCCGTCCGCCCCTCGGCGGGGCGATCCGGTCCATGGTCAGCGGTAGTACACGGAGATCGACGGCCTGCGGTTCAGCGCAGTGGTGTCTGATCTCGAGGTGGCCACTTGGATGCCGGTCGCGGTTTCGTCGTAGGCCCGCAAGAGGATGCCCTGGTTGGAGGCGGTGTCCGAGACCCAGGCCTGAACGAGCGATGTGATGTCGAACGGGATGCCGCCCCGACTTCCCGAAAGCGCCCAGCCGCAGGTGACGGGAGAAGACTGGACCCATTGGCCGTCCTGGGAACCGAGCGGAAGCGAGGCCAGGGAAGATGGCGTCCATGCCTTCAGGACGCGATGGACCGCGAATTCCTGGGAAGCGGCCGGGTTCGAGGCATCCCACAGCATCAAGGTCGCGAACACGATCTGGTGTCCCTGCAGCGTGGCCGGTATGGATGGCTTCCACAGGTAGCGGCCCACCGCCGTGGTGCCGGTGTTGGAACCCACCAGCACCGAAGGCGAGGTGGAATCCAATGTGCCTTGCCCGGCGGGAGGAAAGGCGATTCCCGCGTCCGTAGCGCCAAGACTTCCGATCGTGGTGGAAAACTCTGGTTGCAACTGCAAACCGGGTCCGTAAACCAATGTGTCCGAAATCCGCACCTCGTCGACCTGGAAGGCCCCCACCCGGGAATCCCACGACCCACCGCCCACGGAAAAGGGGGCCTGGGTGTCGTTCAAGTAGTTAGGGGCCTGGACCTCGGTTCCAAAGGAGAAGATTTCCTGTGGAGTGCCATTGATCCAGATGTAAATCTCTTCCTGCGACTGGGTGATGGACACCGCGATGTCCACCCATTGCCCCACCGGGATCACGGTGGGCAGTGTGGTGATTCCCTGCCACTGGACGGTTCCATCCGGTGTCAACGATTGCATCGCCACCTGTACGGCGCGGTCGGCCGTGAGGGTGATCCGGGGACCGAGGTAGGATCCCAGCAAGATGAAACCATCCGACGGCAGGGTGTCCAGCTTGAAGCGCATCTCGATCGTCTGCATACCCGAGCTCTCCCACTGGAGAGCTGTGGGCATCGCCCCGATCGCGGTTGTCGCGGTGGTTGCGGCGGGATTGTTTGGAGGCAGTGTCGATATCTCCAGGGCCTTCCCGTGTGGAGAGGGCACCAATTTGGCCGGGGAGGGAAGTGTCAGATCCAGATGGTTGGGCCCCAGATCCAAGGTCCGGTGGTCCGGAGTGAGCGAATCGAAAGTCCACAGTGCCACGGTATGGGGGGTCAAGAAGAACGCACTGGTGTCCACGGAGCGGATGAAAGGTGCCGCCGACCCACTGGTCGCACCCTGGATCACGACAGTTCCGTTCACCCATTGGAGATTCCAGGCGGTCCATTTGGCTGGCCCACTCGCCTGTTCCACCAGCGTGTAAAGCACGCCGGAGGAATCCTTGAGGCCTTGGATCGTCCAGGTCGTCCCGGATTGGGTTCCGGGATTGCCGGGATTGTCGATGAAGACCGAGTCCACGGTACCCAAAGAGGAGAGATCCAGTTGGATCTGGGTGAGGGGAACCAGGACCACAAGGAGACCGTTCAGATCTCCATTCAGTTGGAATTCACCGGATTGGCCCGCGAGCTTCCCATTCTGCCAAGCCTCCACGCAATATCTGCCGGATGCCACATGCGAGAAAAGGAAAGCTCCAGTATCGTCGGATCGGGTGGTGTCCACCGGTGCCGATTGTACGGAGTCCATCCGGATCAGGAGCACCTCCACGGAGACGCCCTGGCCTTGGGAGACGACCTTGCCGGTGACGCGCCCGGTATTCCCGGTGCTGATCACGCCTGCATTTCGCGTGTCGCAGGCCGCCATCAGCAGGAGCATCGGGAGGAGTACCGCGAACGCCAAGCGGCCCGGAGCGCGGTGGGGAAAAACCACGCTCCGGAAAATGAGCCAGCTTCGGACTTGGGTCGAGGACTCCCCAGTGCGGCTCGATCGTTCCAGATTCCTCCCGACAGCGGACGCATGCACTTCGCAAACCTCCATCTGGTCCCTGACTGTTCGGGCCTGTCCACCAATGATGCCAAGAAAGACGCGGAAGAGGAAGGATCCGCCCAAGCACGACAAAAAATGCTGTGCTCCGCTGGGATACGAGTTGGTCATTCTGAAACCGGGATCCGCGTGAGCGGAAACAACTGGATGTTGCATTGGTAGACGCGGTCCACGTGCTGGACCTGATGGGCGATATCCGCCAATTCCTGCCGGAAGATCCGCACCTTCTCCTGAACTTGGTTCCAGGAAGTCTCGTCGAGACCCAGGCTAAGGGTCCCGATATGGCGGGATGCCTGGCGACACCGTCCAAGCGCCTCTTGGGCGAGCTGCATGGTCTGGATCTGGTAGGATTTCACGGCCTCCGATCTGAGCTCGTCGCGGGTATGCAAGCTGGTTTTGGTCTGGACGTAGAGACTTCCTCGAGGTTGGATCAGTTGCAACGAGAGGAGCAAATCCAACGCGTACCGCGCCTCTTGCGCGCCGATGGGGGGATCCAAAAGCCGTCCCAAGATCCTGTAGTCACCGTGGAAGTCCACCACGGTCACCAATTCCCAGACGGGGATCACATACCATTTTCCGAACAAATCGTATTGCTGAACGGAAAGGAGTGTGCCCCGCGAGGGTTTGTGGATCTTCCGGAGGCGGTCCAAGTGGAGACTTTTCTCCGCGAGCGTCTTGGCATTGTTGAGATTGACCAGTACGGCGAAGTACTCCGCTTCGCGCGCGGTGTGGCGGATGGCCTTCGAAACCTTCAGCGCCGCGGATGGACTGAGCTGCTTCTCCCCCTTGCAGACCAGACGCAGGAAAGAGCGGGACTTCAAGCCCGCCCGGTTGGCGAATTCCTGGTAGCTGAAAGAGCCGCGCTCTCTCTTTCGCGCTCGCATCCAGTCGTCCAGATAGACATGGTAGTCGGAGTACTCGAAGACGATAGGAGATATCTCGCTCGACTTTCCGGATATTTCCGGCGACTCCGACACACGCTCACCCGTTCCTTCCGGGAAACTTGCCCCAAAGCTAGGTGTCGGGAAGACTTCCGCCATCAGGTGCCTCGAGTTGCCTGGGCTTTCCGATAGACGCTCCGGATGCCTCGTAGGAAGATTTCCGGCGAGTGGTCGCGCACGATGCGAGCGCGGGCCGCTCTTCCCATGGCTTCCCGGT
>CAYXXL010000078.1:10604-10843 GCA_964469025.1 uncultured Fibrobacteria bacterium | reverse complement strand
CTCTTTCACGCTGGGGTGGAAATAGCGGACGCCTCGGGTCAAGTGCTCTCGAGCGACGTCTTGGAACTCGGAGTCAATCCCCTTCCCAAATCCGTGCTGGTGTTTTGCGCGCACGAAGACGACGATAGCACCCAGACGGGCTTTATTCGTTCCCTGGTGGAAAATCAGGTTCCGGTTCGGATGGTCTATTTCACCAGTGGCGATGCCGGTGGTTGTGATCGGTACTTTCAGCATTCCTG
>CAYXXL010000078.1:0-10594 GCA_964469025.1 uncultured Fibrobacteria bacterium | reverse complement strand
GCGGACCTGCCGAGGCGCTGAATTTTGGAGAAATTCGCATGCAGGAAGTGCGCGCCGCCATGGGTCACCTGGGTGTACCGCCAGAAGCCATCTTCTTTCTCGGCTTACCCGACGGCGGCTCAGGCAAGATCTGGTATGACCATCTGCAATCAAGCGATCCCTACCCTGCCGTTCCCTATTGGGGCGAATTGGAGACCTCCATCCTGAACACCCACTTCTGCAACATCTTCGACATCGCCGCCGAGGTCAACGGTCCGTACAGCGACGATGCGGTCCGCAAGGAACTGGTGGCCGCGGGCTTGGAGGCCAGGACCCTCATCGCGGCCCAACTGAAGGCGAAACCCGCCTATGTCGAGAGGCTCCAGAAGCTCCGGCAGGGCCGGAAATGAGTGTTGGGAGAGGGGACGGATCCCGACCGTTTCCAAAGACGATTCGGGATATCCCGACACAGAAAAGCAGGGGCGTGAACCTCGAACGACCTGCGCGCGACACATGCGTGACGTTATGTTGACCAGCGCGTCCGCGTTCCTGGAACGCATCAAACCGGAGACTCCTGTGATGGAAACACCCGTCCGCCGAATCGCCATCCTGGCCATGCTGGGTGCGCTTTCCGCTTGGTCCCAGACAGCGCCCCCCGTCGTCGATCCCGGATCTCAGACGGCAATCGTGGACAGCATGCGGCAAAGCATGGACGACATGGATGCCCTGATCCGCAAGAGCATGCTGACCGGAAGCTCCAAACCCGTCTCCTTCTCGGGGGAGGCCCTGGCCCGGTTCATCGGGACCAGCTACAACCAGTTCCCGTCCTGGATGGCCACCGACGAAACCGAGAACAAGAACAGCGTGGCCTCGGTACGGGTGGCCATGGTGGCAGCCCCCCAGCGCAACTTGCGGCTGTGGTCCAAGATCGCTTTCAACGCCGACTTGTACGGGTACAACGACCCCACCAACCTGAACACCAACAGCGCCAGTGCGAACGCAGCGGGAGCAGGACTGAACGAGTACAGCGCACAGCAGACCGGCTATTTCCAGCCCCATTCGGAGAACGTCTACGAAGACATGTGCGCCGGCCTGATCGCCTCGATCGGAAAATCGTCCACCAGCATCAAGCTCGGGGGAGTGCTGTGGACCGAGGCGTCGCCGCTGACGGTGTGGAAGGCCCAGAACCGGGAATTCGGTTGGGACTACCTGCCGTTCGAACTGGAGCAGTCCCCCGCCCAGTACTATGAATACGCCGAAGCCAAAGGCGAGAAATCCGGCCGAGCGGCCTGGAACAAGAAGCCATTCCAGGGCATCCAATGGGAGTCCATCGACCTGCCCGGCAAGCTCTATTTCGAGCTGACCTATGGGTATTACGAAGGCTACCAGAAGTGGCAGCCCAATTACCTAAATCCCAGCAACACCCAGGCTTTGCAGTACACCGGCGATCTCGCCGCTGGAAGATTGTTCGGCGACAAAGCCATCGGCACCGGCGACGATTTCCATCATGTCTTCATCGGTCGATTGGCCCGTCAGGAATTCCCTCTGCCAGGCAACCAAGCTTTGCCCATCCAGGTGGGTTTCAACTACGTGAATTTCCACACGGACCCCGATTACCCGCAGCAATACGGGAATGAATTTTCGGGCATCGACAGTGCGGAAGATGCCGCGCCTGTGGAGGCATGGGGGATAAAGAAAAATGCCGACGGCACCTACGGTGGCCCCGGCGATACTGCTCTGAAAGCGAACTTCTACCTGAACTTCCAGACCGCCTCCATCGACTTCCGCCAGACAGTTCCCGGCAAGGTGAATTTCCTGGTCGACATCGGCATGAGCCAGGTGGACACCTCCTTTTTCAAGGTTCCTTTGCTCAATCGCAAGACGCTGACTCCAGCGAGCTACTACGCGGCGGAGTTGGGGTCCTCCGCGGCCACGGTCGCCATGATCAACAACGCCCCCGATTGGGCGGTGCTGGGGCACAGTTCCTCACCGTTGACCCCGGCGGTCTATGCCCAGGCCTCCAATCTCTTGTCAGCGACCTTTGGATCGAGCTGGCCGGTGGATTTGGGATTCCAGTCCATCTACGCCCCCAAGCAGTTCTACTCTGGAACCAGCTTCATCACCCCGCAGGACGCCTTCTTCCCCTATGAAGCGAACTTGGTGGGGGCGGGCAAGTTCGCGGGTGCCGACAACGGAACACCTTACGTCTCCAACGAAGCCGGAGCCAACTTCACCTTCAAGTCCACCCGGATCAGCAACGGCCATCTGCGCGTGAATGTGGGTTACCACAGTCAGATGGAAGACGGGTCCGATCTGTTGTGGATCCCCTGGCGATTGAACGGCACCGCCTTCGATGAGTCCCAGAACCAGTCTTCCACCCAATATGACGGAATGGGACTGACAGATGATTATTTCCGCGGAAACACAGGGATCGACGGCACCGAAGGGACCACCACTTCGAGTTTGGAACGCCAAATCCGTCGATTCGGCAACGACTTCTACTTCTTCAACAACCCCGGCGGCACGACCCGAAAAAATCCCTACGGAATCACCCCTGGCTTGGCGGGCGGCACTCGCAATGACTTCCTGTCCACCTTCGAGGACTTCGGGCTGTTCCGACTGCGCCAAGGTGCCAATTACGCCTCCGACACCGCCGTCATCGATGCCATGAAGAACAACGGCGATATGCCCCAGAGCCAGAAGGCCACCCAGAACCTCAGCCTGGATCTGGGGAAGGACATCTCGGGCCTCTGGAGCGGGCACAACCCACTGTTCCTGGATCTCTACGGGGCAGCGAATGGTGTCTCGGCAGGTGGGCTTCCTTTGCCATCGGACAACAAGACCTACCTGTCCGGATACCTGCTTCGCTTCGAACCCGTCTACCAACTCACACAATCGTTTTGGCTGATTGGCCTGCTGGGCCAGGAGCAGTGGTACTCCCGCTACGGTGTGGCCGTGATTGATTCCACCACAGGCTATGCTCCCAGCAGTGATGCGGGATGGGCGCTCCCCAGGAACTGGCACGCCGCCCCCATCGATTATCTGGACCGGTCCTATGGCGGCGGTTTCGATTGGGCAATGACTTCGCGGGTGGAGCTCCACACCAGATTCGAATACTTCACCCACAAGGACCGCGGGATTTCGGCCACCGTGCCACTCGCCGCTGGGCACAACGATTATGCGGCGTGGTTGCTCCACGCCGAAACCAAGATGTGGTTCTGATCCAATGGCCGCCGCAACAAAGGGAACACGCATGAACACCAAGGCCCTCGCCGCCGTCGCCTGTCTCTGGCTTCCCGTGGTCGCTTCCGCGGCCGACGACCAGAGCGTCACCACCCAACTGGACTCCTTGGGCCAGAAGTTCGAGAAGATCCTCTCGACCCAGGGCATCTCCATGGGTGGACAGGTGATCGGAGACTTTGGATCGTCGGATCTCAGCGGCAACTCCGAAGTCCCCACGCGCCGCAGCGACGAGACCATCGGCTTCACCCAGGTGGACTTCGACCTCCGGGCCCGGCCCAACACGGTGACGCAGGCTCGTGCGGTCTTCCGCTTGTACTTGGACGACGCGAGCTTCTTCGGGGCACCCTACACGCCCTTCGAGACCCGGTGGCTCTCCATCGACGGGAGCGCACAGCAGGGAATGCTCTACTACCATGTGGCGAACCTCGCCGAGAAATGGAGCCCGCTCACCATGTGGAGTCCGGATCCAGGCTTCATCTACACTCCGCGGCTCTTCGCCCAGGAGCAGCAGGAGGCCATGTCCGAAGTCTTCCAGGGGAACAACGTCCGCAATTTGCAGGGGTTCAACCTCGGACTGCGCGCCGCAGTTCCCAATGCGGGAATCGACTCCTTCGACGTGCAGGTCTTGGCCGCCAAACTGCTCACGGCCGCAGGCTTGGGGGATCCGGTTTCCGAATTGATCAGCGCAACCAACTGGTCCATGGACGGAACGACTGGATCTCCCGACAACTTGGCCAATTTCGACCGTTGGGCCTTGGGTGCCCGCGGAACGGTCACGTTTCTCGGCGCTTTCAATTTGGGTGCCAACTACCTGAACATCAAGGACCTGAAGTCCACTTACGGTATTGGGGACTCGAACTCCGTGCCTCAAGAGAGGGATTCGCTCGCGGTGGACGGAAACATCGCCACTGTCCAAGTGGGTGCGGACATCGGAAAGTTCGCGGGGCAGCCGAACCTGGTCCTGGGCCTGGACGCCGAATTCGGGTACTCGTCATGGAACTACAACGTCGGGCATGACACTTCGTCGCTCACCTACATCCCCTACTACAAAGCCACCACCGGAAGCGCGATCGACGCCGATTTGAAGGCCGGATGGAAAGGCGAAGACTGGCACGCCGTGGCGAACGTCGGGCTCCTCATGGTGGATTCCGGTTACCGGTCGGATCTGGCCCAGAGCATGACCTTCAACCAGGCCCTCGGACGCATCTACAACACAGACCAGGACGTCTTCAATGCAGGAACGGGGAACTACAACAACCTCCTGCACTACAACACCTTCGATGCCTTGTACGACCACGTGTTCCGCTATGTGGCGGAGAACCAGAACGAATTCGCAAAGGATCCCTACCAGAAGCTGGCCTACACCAACTACGTGGGACCGGCCTTGAATCCCGCGCTGGGCCAATGGACCTCCAACACCGCAGTGGCGGCGACCGTCTACCGCACCGCTGCCGCCGGGACCGACACGGCGGCAACCAAGGCCGCCAAGCTCGCCCTTTACCACGAAGCCCTGAGGGGATCCCCCTTCGATCGCGATTTGCAGTTGGTCTTGCCGGGTGGCGATGCCTCCCCCAACCGCGTGGGCCCCAAGTTCGGATTCGAAGGCTCGTACCTGAACGGCGGAGTGGAAGCATTGATCAGCGGCTACATGCTCCAGGAAGCGAAGGGGACCGTCCTGGACGACACCAACCAGACCGTTGCAGAGAAGGCGAAGTTCCAGCAGGTGGATGCAGGCGTCAAGGTTCGCATCGACCGATTCCTGCCCAACTGGAACACCCTGTTGCACCCCAGGAACCCGATTCCCCTGGAACTCTCGCTGTCCGCCGGACAGAGCACCGCCAAGGGCGGAACCTCCCTGGATTACAAGTCGACCGAGGTGGCGGCGAGCGCCTACGTGGGAATCCTCCCCCGGCTCTCCTTGCTGGGCGGCTACCAGGAGATCGTCGGGTTGGACAACACCGCCGCCGAGGTCAGCCGCAACGTCAGCGACATGGCGGGCGGCCTGGAATTCAAGATCCAGGAGGGTGCCTATTTCCTGGCCATGTACAGCCTCCTGAAGACCGAGTACCCCAACGCTTCGGAGTACAACTTCGATCAGAGTCTCTGGAGCACCAAGATCTCGGTTTCCTTCTGATTTGCACCGGATGATGCGGGAGAACACCATGCGCAAGACCACGACCACGGCTGCTTTGGCGGCCTTGTTGGGGATCGGGTTGGCGGGCTGCCTCCAGCCCATCCCGAACCCGTCGGACGCGATCGCGGGAGGGAAGTCCGCCGTTCGCAAGATCCCGGGACTCCTGGACGCGGCCTATCCTGTCTACACCTTCTACGACGAGGACTTCCAACAGGGAGGCTACACCTTCGTCTACGGCGGTGCCACCAAGATCAACGCGGTGGAGGACGACGGACTGGGTGGGGACAGCTCCGACTATTTCCTGCACGCCAACCTGGACCAGACGGACTACTCCGGCGTGGCCGTGTGCCTGTGGAACATGGACTTCGACGTTTCCCCGTACACGAAGACAGGTGCTCTGGTCTTCCAGGTGCGCGGCAAGACCGGCGGCGAAAAGCTGATCGTGGGCCTGGGCGACGACGAGAAGACCAACGGTTGGAAGAGCGTCGTGCGACTTCCGCTCGCCAAGTACGGGACCGTCCAGAAGGGCGAGTGGACCACCTTCGTCATCCCCCTCCGGGACCTGGGCAAGCGCGGCGTGGCCTGGGACGCGGCGCACGGCGTGGAAATTCCCATGCCCTTCCAGTGGGACAAGGTGCAGGAATTCCGCGTCCTGACCAACAAGGGAGACAATCCCGAGGCGCAGATCGACATCGACAACGTCCAGATCTTCGCGAATGCGGTGCCCGAAGAGGTCGCTGGCGCGGCGACGGCGAGCACGGATTGGCTGGACCTCGACAAGACCTCGGACGCCCCGACTCCCGAGCAGATGAAGCTCGACGACGAGGTGCTCGGTTCCTTCTTCGTGGATGATCCCGCCATCGGCGGGTTCACCTACGGCTACGGCGGCAAGACCACCTCCAAGTCGCTGGAGTCCACCACGCCAGGGAACGCGCAGGTCTGGGCGACCTACTTCGACAACGACTGGTCGGGGCTCAACATCTCCCTGGGCACCAAGACCTTCTTCGACCTGACGCCCTTCCGCAGGACAGGGAGCCTGACGTTCTGGATCAAGGGCGGTCCGAACGCGGAGAAGTTCTACGTGGGCCTGATGGACAACGAAGGCAACGACAAGAAGGTCCAGACCAAGGTGATCGGAAACGACTACGCCGTGGTCAAGGAGGGCCAGTGGGTCCAGTGCCGGATCCCGCTCAAGGCGTTCATCGACGATGGCAGCTACTGGGACGCCTCCCAGAGCCGGGAGATCTCGGCCAAGATCGACTGGTCCAAGATCCAGGAAATCCGGATCTCCATCGGCAAGGACGAAAACAAGGTGGGTCCCGGCAAGCCCGTCATCTTCTATCTGGACCAGATCCAGATCACCAAGACGGCCAAGGGGATCTACGATCCCGACGTCTACTGGGACGCCTTCAAGTCCGACGCGCCGGACATCCTGATCACGGACTTCACCAAGTGGCAGGACAAGTGGCAGTCCAACCACGGTCAGACCGCCGACATCAAGCACTCGATCGTGCCCCTTCCCAAGGGAGCACCGACCGATGTGGGCGGGGAGGCGTTGAAGATCGACTTCAAGCCCGGCGACTGGTTCGAAACCCTGCTCCAGTTCCCGCAAGCCGAGGGTTTGCACCGCGACTGGTCCAAGCACTACGCGCTGTCCTTCTGGATGTACACGGACAAGCCCTACCAATCGGTGGACGTGACCATCCAGGACCGGGACAAGGAATACTTCCAGGAAAAGGTGGGAGCGTCCAGAGGTTGGCACGAGGTCCTGGTGCCATTCCGGACCTTCCCGAAGTTCCCGTACTACCAGCCCCCCGATGCCATCCAGAACAACAAGCTGGACCTGGACGGGAGCGGCGTGTTCCAGATGGGGTTCAAGCCCGGCGGAGACATCCCGGGGACCGTGTACATCGCCGACGTGAAGATCACCAACCAGAGGGAATTGACGAAGGCCGCCGTGCTGCCGGTGCTGCCCGCGGTGTTCAAGGGAAACCTTTCCAAGACCGAACAGAAGATCCCGGAGATCTACGGCATCAACGTGGGTCTTTGGGCTCCCGACATGCTGGATGCGGCTTCGGTGGAAGTGGAAAAGCCCATCGGACTGGACGTTGTGCGTTATCCGGGAGGCCTGCGGGCGGACGAAGAGGACTGGCAGAAGACCCTCAAGGCCAAGGACTTCAACGTCGACACCGACGAGTTCCTGGACTGGGCCCTGAAGATGGGGGTGGAACCCATGTTCACGGCCGATGTCGGAGACGGGACGCCGCAGCGCGCCGCCGACTGGGTCACCTACGTGAACAAGACGCGGACGCAGGGCCCCCGTGTCAAGTACTGGGAAATCGGGAACGAGGTCTACGGCAACTGGCACAAGTACTACGAGAAGTGGGGCAAGGACGGAGGCGTCGCCTACGGCAAGGCCGTGCGCGAATTCGTCAAGGCCATGAAGGCCGCCGACCCGGACATCAAGATCTCGGCGGTCTGGATGCTGAACGGCGACTGGAACAAGACGGTGTTCAAGGAGGTCGCGGACGTCGTGGACGGAGTGAGCGTGCACCACTACGCCCAGGGGGCCACCTCCGAAAACGACGTCGGGCTGCTCGCCGTCTCCTCGGAAGCCGACCAGCTCATGAAGGACGTGCGCAAGCAGGTGGAAGAGTACGGGGTGAAGGGCAAGAAGTACAGCATCTGGGAGACGGAGTGGAACTCGGTGGACTTCAACCCTGGTCCCCAGATCCTGTCGCACGTGCAGGGCCTTTTCGTGGCCGACTACCTGGGGCACTTGGCCCAGAGTCCCATCCAGATCGCGAATCTCTGGGCTCTCTACAACGGTCGCGACAAGCGCCTGGGAGACTACGGGATCCTTTCCACGTCGGGCGACCCGCAGGGGGAGAACGCGAAGCGGCCCTCCTACTGGGCGATGCGCATGATGGCCAACACGCTGACGGGTACCCTGCTGGAAGGAAGCTCGGACCAGGAACTGGTGTCCAGCTGGATCTGCAAGCGGCCCGACGGCAAGACGGCCCTGGTGTTCGTCAACAAGAATCCCGAGAGCGACTACAAGACCACGTTGAAGGTGCCGGGGCTCTCCGGCGACGCCGTGGTGCAGACGCTCACCGCGGAGAATTCGGGCGGCTTGGAGACGAGCGACGCGACGGGCAAGGTCCACGACCAATCCGGTCCGACGGAGCAGAAGCTGAAGCTGGGCGATGGATCCGAGATCGTCGTGCCCAAGTATTCCATCGTCACCGTGGTCTTCCAGTAGGCGATCATGGCTTGAACGGAAATTGACCAAGGCCCCGGGAAAGCGATGCTTCCCGGGGCTTTTCGTTGCGCGGCGGGGGCGGAATTGTTAGGCTTGGGCACCACCACCCAGGAGGTTGACATGCCCAAGGAGAAGAAGGCGCCGATTCCCGCCGCCAAGGCCCAGGCCCTGGAGGACGTGGAGGATCTGGTGGGGACGGCGGCGGAGGATCTCCGCAAGTCCTTCAACTACCACTTGCGGCTGTCGTTGGCGCGCGACCGCTACACGGCCAGCGACAACGACAGGTACCTGTCGCTCGCCTGGGCGGTCCGCGACCGGCTGGTGGAGAATTGGATCGCCACCCAGCAGAGCTACTACAACCAGGACGTGAAGAGGGTCTACTACTTCTCGCTGGAATTCCTCATGGGACGCGCCCTGGGAAATTCGGTCCTCAACTTGGGAATCGAGGGATCGGTTCGGGAAGCACTGGACCAGTTGGCGCTCTCCTACGAGGACCTGCGCGAAATGGAGCAGGACGCCGGACTCGGGAACGGTGGGCTGGGTCGCCTGGCCGCCTGCTTCCTGGATTCCTGCGCGACCCTGCGCCTGCCCGCCTACGGATGCGGCATCCGCTACGAATACGGGATCTTCAAGCAGAGGATCGTGGACGGGTACCAGGTGGAGGAGCCCGACAACTGGCTGCACCTCTCGAACCCCTGGGAGATCCCGCGCCCGGAAAACGCCGTGCCGGTGAATTTCTACGGCAGGGTCGAGGTCCACAACGACCGCAACGGTCGTCCCAGCTACCATTGGGCGGATACCGAGAAGGTGCAAGCACTCCCCTACGACACGCCGGTTCCGGGCTACAAGAACGGCGTGGTGAACAATCTTCGCCTGTGGTCGGCCAAGGCATCCAACGACTTCGACCTCCAGTTCTTCAACGACGGCGACTATGTCCGCGCTTCGCTGGTCAAGAACGATTCCGAGACCATCTCGAAGGTCCTGTACCCCAACGATTCGGTGACGGCCGGACAGGAACTGCGCCTGAAGCAACAGTACTTCTTCGTGGCCGCAGGAATCCACGACGTGGTTCGCCGGCACCTCAAGCACCACCAGAGCCTCCGGAACCTCGCGGAAAAGGCCGTCATCCAGCTCAACGACACCCATCCCGCCGTGGCCATCCCCGAGATGATGCGGATCCTGATGGACGAGCACGGTTTCGGCTGGGACGAGGCTTGGGGGATCACCACGCGGATCTTCTCCTACACCAACCATACCCTGCTGCCCGAAGCCCTGGAAAAATGGCCCGTGGACATGTTCGGGAAGCTCCTTCCCCGCCACCTCCAGATCATCTACGAGATCAATTTCCGGTTCCTGCGCCAGGTGGCCTTCCGCTACCCCGGCGACACCGAACGGTTGGGCCGCATGAGTATCATCGACGAGGAGGGGGGACGCCGCATCCGCATGGCCCACCTTTCCGTGGTGGGTTCCCACAGCGTCAACGGCGTGGCCGCGCTGCACACCGAGCTTCTGAAGAAGCATGTGCTGCGCGAGTTCTTCGAATTCTTTCCCGGCAAGTTCAACAACAAGACCAACGGAATCACGCCGCGCAGGTGGCTGCTCAAGTGCAATCCATCCATGTCCGCCCTCATCTCCGAAAAGCTGGGCCACGATTGGCCGGCGCACCTGGACAAGCTCAAGGGGTTGGAGAAGTTCGCTTCGGATGCCGAATTCCAGAAGCGCTGGCGCGAAACCAAGAGGGAGGCCAAGGAAAAGCTCGCGGAATACGTCCTGAAGGAACACGGCGTCCGGCTGAACCCGGATGCCCTCTTCGACGTGCAGATCAAGCGCCTCCACGAATACAAACGGCAGTTGCTGAACCTCCTGCACGTGATCCACCTCTACAACAAGATCAAGGACGACCCCAAGGGGGATTTCACCCAGCGCGTCGTGCTGTTCGGGGCCAAGGCCGCCCCCGGTTACGCCACCGCCAAGCT
>CAYXXL010000077.1:0-10952 GCA_964469025.1 uncultured Fibrobacteria bacterium | reverse complement strand
CCAAAGCACCGCTCCGATGATCCCGACTGCCCTCAGAAGATACCGGTAATCCACCATGTTCGCATGAACGGACAGACGGATTTTGCCGGTCGCCCACCTTCGCCAAGCCTTGGGATTTCGGTGCCGCCAAATCGACAAGTTGGAGCCCTCCCGGATCCGTTTTCCTCTGGAATGGCCATTCGGCATTCCCCATTGGAAACTTGATGCTACCCTATCGTCTCGGAACAGGTCAAGCGGGAATCGAATGTTTCCGTTGCCTAGGCATCAAGAGGTAGATTGGCCCATTGGTCCCAGTGAACAAAACACCCATTTCAAAGCCCGGCTGGGAAACGCTGCGGGCGGAGCTGGAGCAGCTCCTGGACGTGGAACGCCCCCGCGTGGTGAATGAAGTGGCCTTTGCCGCCGCCCAAGGCGACCGATCGGAAAACGCGGAGTACATCTACGGCAAGCGGCGCCTTCGGGAGATCGACCGCCGACTCCGGTTCCTCTCGCGGCGCATGGAAAGCGTGGTGGTGGTGGACAACCTCCCCCAGAACCTGGACCGGATCCGGTTCGGGGCGAAGGTCGAATTGATCGGGACCGACGGGCGCGCGATGTCGGTCATGGTCGTGGGTGAAGACGAGATCCACCCGTCCCAGGGACGCATCTCCCTGCAAAGCCCGCTGGGCAAGGCATTGCTGGGAAAGAAGGCGGGGGAAGTCCTGGAGGTTTCCACCCCGCGAGGCGCGGTGACTTGGACCGTGGTGGCTATTTCGTACGGTTGAGTGTTGGGGCTAGCGGCGCCAGCCGATGAGGGCCACACCAGAGGCCACCACGGCGGTGCCGAGCCAGGAAATCGCTGGGACCGGTTCCCCGAACAAGGACACGGCCGCGACCATGGCGAGGGCCGTCGCGACTCCGTTGGCCGTTGCGTTCACCGCTCCGGCACCCCCACGGCGGAACCCCGCCTGGATCAAAAGGAATCCCGTGGTGTAGCTGGCGGCGAATACGACGGCGGAAAAAATCCTATCGGGAAGGATCGCATTTTGGGCCATCAGCTTCCATGCCACCGCCGATGCGGCGAAGGCGAGTCCGGAACCCACGGCGAAGCGATCCGCCGGGCGGCGCAGCAAGAGGACGGAAGAGAGGGCCGCGGCACCCAACAACCCCGGAACGATCCATCCGTGGCGACTTGGCAGATCGGCGGCGGTGCGCCCCGCTTCGCCGAACAAACAGAGCAGAACGCCCGTGGCCACCAGAGCGATGCCCCAGGCACGCAGTCCCAGGAGCGCCTCCTTCCGCAGGCGGGACATGGCGAGCGCGGTGAGGGCGATGTGCAGACCGGAAACGGGGAGCACCAGGGCCACCAGTCCGATCCAGAGGGCGGTGTAGTGGCAGATGGTTCCCCCTGCGCTGGCGAGGATTCCCAGCCACCAGAGGGGTACCAGAAAGACCCGCCAACCGGAAGTGTTGCAACGACCGTTGCGTTCGTGGCCAAGCCACTGCAGGCTGGCGCCGGCGGCCAGCAGAAAGGCTCCCGCCAAGGCGAGGAGCAAGGAGAGGAGAGGTTTCCATCCGACTCCCAGAGCGTTCACCGGTAACACGTTCACCGAGTCTCCGGAAAGAGAAGCCTGTAGGTCCAGAAATTGCCCATGCATTTCTTGACGTAGTCCCGCGTCTCCCAGTAGGTGATCTCCTCCACCGCCCGTGCGATGGGGAGGGAATCGAAGGCGGGGCTCCAGCGCAACGTGGCGGCAGGTCCCGCGTTGTAGTTGGCCAAGACCAGGGGCAGGCGTCCGTTCCAGACCCGGGCCAGGTCCTGGAGGTAGGCGATTCCCAGCTTCAGGTTCACCTTGGGATCGGTGAGGCGTTCCGCGTTGTACCCCTTCATGCCCGCCTTTCGCGCCATGGACTTTCCCGTGGAGGGGATCAGTTGGAGCAGTCCCACCGCTCCTGCGTTGGAACGGGCCAGGGGGTCGTACCCGCTTTCCTGGCGCATCACCGAATGCACGAAGGCCGCATCCAGGAGGGTGTCTCCCTTCAGCAGAGGCTTGACGTCCTCCAGGTAGGGCATGGGGTAGAATTCGCGCAGGACGGATTTTGGCAAATTGGCGATTTCCTCGGGGGGAAGCCTCCCCAGGAGTCTGCCCAGACGCGGACCCGCTTCCCGCTCGAGACCCAGGGCGCGCATCCAGCGGACCAGGGCGAGCTCCCGTTCGCCGTGGCCGGTGAACGTCTCCTCCACTCGGTGGGAGACCTCGATGGAAAGCCAGTCTTCCCCGATCACCTCGGCGCAGAGCATGCGGAGCAGGTCGATGGAATCGGACTTGACCATGCAGATGGGCCTTCCACCGGGCCATAGGAAAGAGCCGGTGTCGGGCACCTTCTTCAGGGAATCCGCGTAAAGGGAATCGATCCCCAGCGCGCGCCGGGCGAGATGCCCATGGAAGCTCCAGGGAGCGATCTGGGCCAGAGCAAGAAATTCCTTCCGTGCCTGCGGAAACTTCCCTTGCGCCTGCAGGGCCTGGGCGTAGAAGTACCATGCCGATTCGCGCTGGCTCCCCGGGGCCATTTCTCGACTCACCTTGGAGAGCGCCCTTTCGGCGCGGGGAAAGTCACGGACCCGGTACCAGCAGTAGCCCTCGCGGAACCGGGCCCAGTCCGCCCGCCGCCCCCCCCCTGCCCTTACCCGCTCGTAGAACGCCGAAGCTTCTTCGCATTTTCCGGCGCGTTCGGCGTCCATTCCGGTGGTCCAGAGCCAATTCTGCGCCTGCAAGTCCGAGGGCCACCGATGGGCGAATTCTGCAAAGGCGATCTTGGCGTCGTCTTCGCGGCCGACCTTTTCGAGCCCCTTGGCAAGCCACAGGAGGGATTGCTCCTCGCGCGGGTCCTCGGCCCCGTGTCGGAAAGCGGAGATGGCGGCATTGGCGTCGCCCAGCTCCAACTGGATCCGACCGCGCAGGATCCATTCCGCCGCCGTCGGAGTCCGCCTGGCCCTGAGGGAATCCAGGATGGACAGGGCGGATTCCGGGGCGGATGACCATTCCGCCTGGGCGGTGGCCAATCGAACGGTCGGTGAACGGACGAAAGCGGTGTCGGAGGAGAGCCAAACCCGGATCCGGTCCACGTCGGAGAGGGCCGTGTCCGCGACCAGCAGGTCGGAAGCGAGCCGTTCCGCCTCGGCAGAACGGCGCGCGAATACGAGATCCTGGAGCAGCCGGTAGCGGAGCCGTTTGCGGGAGGCGGTCCGCAACCTCCTGCCCAGAAACTCCTGGATGCCGCCAATTTCCGTCGAATCGGCCTTGGATCCGTCCGGATAGCGCACGAGGGCGAGTTGCTCCCGCGCGAGCACCGCCACCGGAGAGGCGTCGGTGACGGAGAGCGAGTCCATCACCCAAGCGGCCCTGTTCGCATCGCTCCTCTCCAGCGCCTGGATCCTTCCCCAATCGGCGAGATCCGCGAGCCCGGGCTCCGCTTGGGCCAAGGCCTGGAATTCCTTCACCGACCTGGACGGAGCGCTGGAGACATGGGACCAAGCCGATTTGAAGGCCGCCACCTCAGGCAGATCCGAGGCCGAGGCGGATCCAATGGTGGTGACCAGGAAGGCCATGCAAACCAACCGCAGGGTCCCCACTGTCGTTACTCCAGCATCGCCCGCGGGATCGAGTGGAGACCCGTGCGAGGGGGATGCAGACGCCCCGACACGCACCCGAAGCCGTCCGCCTCGGGACGGCGAGCGGTGCGTGGGAGAATCAGCGGCGCCCGCAGGATCGAGCGGAGATCCGCGCGAGGGTGATGCAGACGACCCGCCAAGCACCCGAAGCCGTCCGCCTCGGGACGGCGAGCGGTGCGTGGCGGGGAGTATGCGCGCCCGCAGCCGGATCTCAGAGGATGTCTTCGCCAGCTTCGCCAGTCCGGATCCGCCATGCCTGGTCCAGGCCCACCACCATGATCTTCCCGTCGCCGATCTTCCCCGTCCGCGCGGCCTCCATGATGGTGCGCACCACCTTCTCCACCATCGCGTCCGGAACGGCGACTTCCAGCTTGATCTTCGGGATGAAATCGATGTGGTATTCCGCGCCCCGGTAGAGCTCGGTGTGGCCCTTCTGCCGACCGAAACCCTTCACCTCGGCGAGGGTCATGCCTTGCACTCCGACCTTCAGGAGAGCCTCCTGCACGTCGGAAATCTTGAACGGCTTGATGTAGGCCTCGACACGCTTCATGGATGGTTCCTCGGACTGGCAATCTGGTTCGACCCGAGAAAGATCATAAATCCCCGTGGATTATCGCGGGTTGGAGTCCCCGATCGTGTCGGGGGGACTTCTCGATCCGACCGGGGCGAAGGCCTGGAGATAGGCCAGTGCCAGGGCCTGGGTGAAGGCGGGCGACAAGGTCTTGCGCAGATGCCAATTGTCCGGAAAGTCGTCCGCGGTGGTGGGAAATGCCGCTTCCACCAAGGGGGGAAGACCCCAGCGCACGAGGGCAGCCTGGAAGCTCTTCCGGTCGGCTTCGCGAAGGGTCGTGCGAAGCGGGCGGCTCTGGATCGGCGAGAAGGGAATCCGGACGAAGATGGGAATCCCGCCGGCGTCCTTCACCAGGCGCACGATATCCGCCTGGACCGTAGAATCCCAATCGCGGTAGGGCTTCTGGCCCTTCAGGTCGGAGGCCGACAGGCTGTCGGCGAGGTGCCGTGCGAGTTCCACGCCCTTGGTGTCGGTCCGGATCCCTCCCGCCGAGACGAGATCGGACCCGGGTGCGGCGGAATCCGTGGGCTTTTGCCAAATCCCGTCCACGAGCCCGATCCCCACGGAATCGAGATTCGATCGCACCACGTGGCGCAGGCGGGGAAACTGGTCGAAAGCGGGCACCAGGAGATCGACGGCGATGGAAAGCTTTGCATCCAGGGGCGTGGAGGATTTCCAGAGACGCGGCAGGTCGGAGCGGCCCATGTAGGGAACGAGCAGGTCGCGCCGGTCGTCGACGATCCAATTTCCGTCCCAGCGCTCCGGGTAGCCGATGCCGTCACCGGCTTCCAGGAGCACCGCGCTGCCGCGCAGTGCGTCGGGAAATTCCGAGAGCAGCTTGTGCAAACCGTACCAGTGCTCCATGGGGGTGCACCAGCCCATTCCCAGGTTCACGGTCGAGGTGCGGGCTTGCAGCACCTGGGACATCACGCCGTCCCACGCGTCCGGGTTGATGGCGGCTCGGGTGCGCGAGGTCCCCAGAAACAGGAAATTGGCCTTGTACCCGTTCGCGTAGGCGTCGATCAGGGGCCCGTACCAGATGTCGCGAACCGCTTCCCCGGGACGCACCCACGAATTGACCGCGACCAGGATGGCGACGAAGCCGGCGACAAAGCCCGCCGCCGACCCGAACCGAACCAGCGGGCGTTCAGAACTGGAAGTAGAGGAACTGTTCATGACCGAATTTGCCCAAAAGGACGATGGAGAGGAGAAGGGTCCAGATCGCGATCCAGCGAAGCCAGAACGGTTTTTCCGAGAGCCACCTGGTGGCCCCGTGCCGGTGCGCCAACTGGAGCGCCTCCAGGACCGCCACCAGCAGGAGGGCCAATCGAAGGTCGGCGTCCCGCAGGGCTTCGCCCAAGGAATTCCACGATCCTGGTGCGATGTAGGCGTCGCAAGCGTGGAGCGCCACGGCGAGATCGGGAGCGCGGAAGAAGATCCAGGCGAAGTCCACCAGGAGGAACGTGAACACCACCGCTGCGATCCCACCGGCGCGGGATGCCGTCCATTTTTTCCACCACGACTGTCGTTCGAATGCGGGTTCGGCGAGCTTCTGGACGATCACGTACGCTCCATGCAAGGCTCCCCAGATGACGAACGTCCAGGCCGCTCCGTGCCAAAGTCCGGAAAGCAGGAAGGCGGCGGCCAGACCCGCGACCAAGCGGGTCGTCCCTCGACGATTCCCCCCGATGGGTATGTACACATAGTCCCGGAACCATGTGGAAAGCGAAATGTGCCAGCGCCGCCAGAATTCCCCCGGCGACCGGCTGATGTACGGTTGGTCGAAGTTGCGGCAGAGGTCGAACCCCATGACGCGCGCCGCCCCCCGGGCGATGTCCGTATAACCCGAAAAGTCTCCGTAGATCTGGAAGGCGAACAGGAAACTCCCCAACGCCAGTTGCCAACCCGAACGGTGGAAGGGATCCGCGTACGCCGCGTCCACGGCCACGGCGATCCGGTCGGCGATCACCAGCTTCTTGAAAAACCCCCAGGCCATGAGCTCCAGTCCGGAAATCGCCCTGGGCCAGCTGCTGCCCGGGTTCTGTCCGATCTGCGCGAGCAGTCCCTGGGGCCGTTCGATGGGTCCGGCCACCATCTGGGGCCAGAAGAGCACGTAGAGGGCGTAGCGGGGAAGGTTCCGTTCGGCGGTCCGGCGCCCGAAATACACCTCGATGGTGTAGGCCATCGACTGGAACGTGTGGAATGAGAGTCCGATGGGTAGCACCAGGGGGAAGCGCCAGGCCACGACGCCCATCCCGAAGTGCCGTGCGAGGATGTCCAGGTTCTGGAGCGCGAAGTTCGTGTATTTGAAGGTGGCGAGGATGCCCAGGTTGGCCGCGATCGAAAGCCAAAGGAGAAGCTTGCGACGGCGGCCGACGGCCGGCTCGATGAGGATGCCCGCCGCGTAGTCCACACCCACCAGGAAGAAGAGGATGAAGATGTACGAGGGGATGAAGGCCATGTAGAACACGCAGGAGGACAGCAGCAGCCATCCGATGCGCGCCCGACGGGGCAATACGAACAAGCCCAGCAGGCAAGCCGCGAAGAAGAACGGAAACTGGAGCGATGCGAAGGACATTCCGGCGCCGGTCTCGGTGGTGAAGGGTGGGAGCGGAAAAGGCGTCCAAGCTAGAATTCGGCCGTGCAGGATACTGTAGCCATCTACCTTGGCCGTCCATGAGGCGCGTCTTTCCCGCCAGCGAGGTTCCCCGTTGCCCCGTGTGCGGAGTTCACCTCCACCTCTGCTTTTGCGCTGGATTTCCCCGCTTCGCAACGCGCACCCGGTTTTGGTTCGTGCAGCATTCCCAGGAGGCGCGCAAGCCCACCAACAGCGCCCGCCTGGCTTGCCGGATCCTGTCCGAGGCCTCCATCGTTCCCTGGTCCCGCGGCGAACCCCCGAGCTTTCCCGCGAGAACCTTCCTCCTCTACCCTTCCGCGCAGGCAAAACCCCTGACCGCCCGGGAACTTTCGGATCTGGCCCTGGACGTGGAAGGCGGGCCGGTCACGTTCGCGATCCCCGACGGAACGTGGAGCCAGGCGGGACGGATCGCGAGCGAACTGCGTAAGACGATCATCGCGCAGCGGACCCTGCCTCCAGGGAACAGCTCGGCATGGGGGGTGCGCCAAAGCGACGATCCGGAGCGCATCTCTTCGGCCCAGGCCGCCGCGATGGTCCTGCTCCTGGCGGGAGAAACGTTGGCGGGTTCGAATTTGCTGGAAGCCCTTGCCGAATCGAGCCGAAGGATCCTGGCGATGCGCGGCATGAAGCAGCCTGTTTGACGTCCCCTCAAAATCCCCGGATGTCCTATTTTTTGCGCCCATGATCGACGATTTGGCGGAGCTCAAAGACCTCGTTGCGGCCATCAAGGCCGACCACCAAGCCCAGAAGGACAAGGAAAAGCGCGACAGCTGGACCAAGTACGTCTCGCTGTGGATGATCATCCTGGCCGTGTGCGCGGCATTCGCCACGCAGAAGGGGGCGGGCTTTTCTTCGGCCACCATCAAGCAGCTCAACGAGGCCACGTTCAACCAGGCGTTGGCCTCGGACCAGTGGTCCTTCTTCCAGGCCAAGGGAATCAAGCAGAGCCTGTACGAACGCGATCTGGAGAGAGCGGGCAAGGGCTCGGCCCCGGCCGCGGATTCCGCCTTGGTCGCGAAGGTCCGCAAGTACGACTCCGACAAGAAGGACATCTCGAACCAGGCCAAGGCCTTCGAGGACAAGCGCGACCAGGCCCGCATCGGCTCCACGCACAGCGCGGAACTCGCGCGGCAGATGGGGCTGGCGACCACGCTGTTCCAGATCGCCATCGCCCTGGGCGGCGTGTGCATGGTGGTCAAGAAGAAGTCGCTCTGGTTCGCCTCCATGGTACCGGGGGCAGCGGCAGCGCTCCAGTTGATCGCGACCCTTTCCAGGAACTGATCAGCGCGCCAATCCGCAGCCCAGGCGAACCAAGGGATCGAACAGGGGGAGCACCAGAAGCCCGGCGATCTGGATCCACCAGATTCGACGCATGCGGTCATGGTCGCGGTCGGTGTGGTAGGGAACCTGGTCCAGGTCCAGGTGGCGCGCCCAGGAGCGGAACCTCGCGGCTGGCCAGATCTCCAATGCGAGGATCAGGAACAGAACCAGCACCTGGACGATCTGGAAGGGATTGGAGAGGTAGAACCAACGTCCCAGGCCCGCGTCCGAGAAGACCAGGACCAGTCTAGGCAATGCCAGGACGAAGGCGCCAACCCACAGGAGACGGTCGGAAGCGCGTACCATGCGGGCTTCCCGCACTGTGAGGAGTCGGCGCAGACAGAACCCGCGACCGATCAGACCGCCGGCAAGGAGTGCGAACCCCGAGGATGCCGTCCATTCCAGGAGCACCCGCAGAAAAATGTAGGGAGGGAGCATCTCAATTCCTTTGGCTGCGGGTCCGTTCGACGAGTTCCACCAGATCGCGGGAGGCGCGTGCGATGTCCGGTGCGCGGGTGATGGCCGTGACCACGGCCACCCGGTCGGCACCGGCCAGGATCACCTCCGCCGCGTTGTTCTGGCAGATGCCGCCCATGGTGGTGACGGGAACCGAGGCCGCCGAGACCGCGGCTCCCACCCCACCCAGTCCAACGGGTGCCATCTGCACATCCTTGGTGGAAGTGGGAAAGACCGGGCCGATGTTGACGTAGTCGGCACCTTCCGCGCAGGCTCGACGCACCTGGTCCGCCGAATGCGTGCTGCGCCCCACGATCTTGCCGGGACCCAGGATCCGCTTGGCCTCGGCGGTGGACAGGTCGTTCTGGCCCAGGTGGACGCCGTCGCAGTCGACATGGGCGGCGAGGTCCACCCGGTCGTTCAAGAGGAGCCAAACCCCCAGCTGCCGGCACAGATTGGAAAGTGCGCGGGCCTTCTCCAGGTAGGTGGGGGCATCGGCGAGCTTGTCCCGGTATTGCACCAGGCGTATCCCACCCGCGGCTGCGGCCCGCACCACGTCCAGTTCCGATCTACCCTCGGAAAGAATCGGATCCGTGACCAAGTAGACGAAAACCTGCGTGAAGTCGATGGGCATCGTACGGGGTCAAGTTACTCACGACGACAGTTGCCGACCTCCGTGCGGAGCTATCGGTGCGGGACCAGGTGGTTTTCGCCCCAAAGCTGCCTGTGGTTCAGCTTTTCGCGCAGGGAATTGGCTCGGGGAAGCACTTCCACGATGGTGAAGGCCGGATTGGAGACGTCGCGGGAGGGGTAGATCTGCAACAGCTTTCCATCGGGATCGGCGACCACGCGGATCTCGGGGACCTTGAGATTCTCGGTGCGACGCACGACCACGCCGATCTCCTGGCTTGCCAGGCGCACCAGGAGCCCGGGGGAGTAGACTCCCAGGGTTCGGATGAAGCTCTGGGTGCACGCCTCGTCGACCAGCGATCCCCTGGTCTGGAAGATGCTGTGGATGGCGTTGGGCCCTTGGATGGCGGCCCGGTAGGCGCGGGGTTTCGTCATGGCCGAGTAGATGTCGGCGATTCCCAGCAGGCAGGCCTGCGATTCGACCGCTCCGGCCGCGATGCCTCTGGGGTAGCCGCTGCCATTGAGTCTTTCGTGGTGCTGTTCGACGGCGGAGAGCCACACGGGGTCGCGCACCGCGGCGTCGCGCAGGATCTGGGCGCTGGCCAGCGGGTGCATGCGGACCAGGTCCTGCTGCTGGGGGGAGAGCGGGTCGCTCTGGAGGTCGAGGTCGTCCTGGAGTTCCAGGAATCCAACATCGCGCGTGAGGGCCGCCGCGATCAGGATGCGGCGATCCTCGGAGGGAATTCCCTGGGAGGTGGCCACGAGGTCGCAAAGGGCCGAGGAATGCAGCGCATGGAGGGTGCCGTAGCGCGTGTTGGACGAAAGCTCCATGGATGCCAAAAGCGCGTCGGGGTCCCGACCGAGCTGGATTTGGACGGCGCGAGCCACCTCCAGGACGCGCTCGGGGAGACGTGCGCCGAAGCCGTTGAGCAGATTGGAAAAGACCTCCTCGAGCTGGAAGGAGAGGCGTTCCACCGGCTGGAAGAACTTGGGAGTGTTGGAAACTCCCTCCGCGGATTTGGGTCTTTGGCGCCAAGGGCTGGAGTGAATTCTCCTGGCTGCGGCGCCGGACGTCCGGATGGAATCCTCTTCCTTGCGGAACCCCCGGGTCCAGAGAACCTTGGCCTGCGCCTCGTCGGCCACAGGCGTTCCCATCGGAAGGAGGATCCGACCGGACGCGTCCACCACGTCGAACCCGATGGTCTTCCCAGGCACCAGCATGTCCCGGTCCAATTGGCGCAGCGTCATGGTCACCCATTATGCCAGGTTCGCGCTTGCGGAACAAGGCCGGAACGAAACGAGCGTCCAGTCCGCGGCGCGTCGGGTATCTTTGTCCGCCTCTGGTGGACTACCGGGGGGAGGCGCAATTGGCAAGCATTCGCAGCATGACGGGATTCGGTACCGGATCCGCCGCGGCGGGATCCCGTCTGGTCAGGGTCGAGGTCAGGTCCGTGAACGGAAGATTCATGGAGCTTCAAATACGCCTTCCGCGGCCGCTGCAGTCCTTCGAATTCGCCTTGCGCGAACTTGTCCAGGGAAAGGTGGGGCGCGGTTCGGTCACGGTCCAGTCTTCGCTGGAGGAGGGCGGCGACGCGCAGGCCGGGGGGCTCGACTGGACAAGGATCGCCGAGGAGCGAGATCGGAAGAGCGTCGTGTAGGGAAAGAGTGTCGCTTAACGTGTAGAT
>CAYXXL010000076.1:0-11007 GCA_964469025.1 uncultured Fibrobacteria bacterium | reverse complement strand
CGTCCAGGGTCTCGGTGACGGTCCCGATCTGGTTGACCTTGATCAGGATGGCGTTGGTGGCGCCCATCTTGATTCCCTTGGCCAGGCGGACGGGATTTGTCACGAAGAAGTCGTCGCCCACGATCTGGATCTTCTTGCCCAGGGCCTTGGTGAACTTGACGTAGCCTTCCCAGTCGTTCTGGTCCAGGCCGTCCTCGATGGAGTAGATGGGGTACTTCTTGACCCACTCGGTGTACTTGGCGACCATTTCGTCGGCGGTGAAGAGCTTGTCGGGATTGGACTTCCAGAACTTGTAGCCCTTGCGGTCGCCTTCGTCGAACAGCTCGGAGGAGGCGCAGTCCAAGGCGATCTTGATCTGCGTCCCGGCCTTGTAGCCGGCGGCGGCGATGGCCTCCATGATGACTTCCAGCGCCTGGTCGTTGGTCAGGTTCGGGGCGAATCCACCCTCGTCGCCCACCGCCGTGACATGCTTGCCCTTCTTCAGGATTCCCTTGAGGGTGTGGAAGATCTCGGTGATCCAGCGCAGGCCTTCCGAGAAGGACTTGGCGCCCACCGGTGCGATCATGAACTCCTGGAAGTCGATCAGGTTGTCGGCATGCTTCCCGCCGTTGATGATGTTGGCCATCGGGACGGGGAGCTTGATCTCCGAACTCTTCGTCTTGTGCAGCTTGGCGATGTACTTCCAGAGCGGGAGCTTCGCGGAGACGGCGGCGGCGCGCATGGCCGCCATGGAAACCGCCAGCGTGGCGTTGGCGCCCAGCTTGGCCTTGTTCTCGGTGCCGTCCAGCTCGATCAGGACCTTGTCGAGACCCTTCTGGTCGGCGGCGTCGAAACCCTTGAGGGCCTTGGCGATGGGGCCGTTGATGTTCTCGACGGCCTTGAGCACGCCCTTGCCCTGGTAGACCTTCTTGTCGCCGTCGCGCAGTTCCACGGCCTCGAATTCGCCGGTGGAGGCGCCCGAAGGCACGGCCGCGCGCCCGAACGAACCGTCGGCGAGGGTGACGTCCGCTTCCACGGTGGGATTGCCGCGGGAATCGAGGATTTGACGGGCAACGATCTTCTTGATCTTGGGCATTCTGGTGTCTCCGATGGATATTTGACGGATCCTGTCACACCGCCGGTTGGATGGCGGAGGAAGTTCTCCGGGAAACGTAGCTGACCAGAAGCCCGATGGGAAGGGTTTCCCGGGGCTTTCGCCACTCCCGATGTCAGCCCAGAGCGAGGCCCGGATCCACTTCGGTCGAGAGAGGCCCCGTGGCTCCCCGTTCCATCCTCCACAGCGCCGCACCGGCGATCATCGCCGCGTTGTCCGTGCAAAGCCCCGGTTCCGGGAAGCGGCACCATGTCCCGATCCCCTCCGCCGCGAGCATCATCCGTTCCCGGAGCCGCCCATTGGCCGACACGCCCCCGCAGACGGCGATTCCAGGGAGCCCCCGCTCCCGCAGCGCACGGACGGACTTGAGCACGAGCGCGTCCACGATGGCCTCCTGCAGGCTCGCGCAGAGGTCCGCTCGAAGCTCCGACCCGACCTCGCCCGAGATCTTCACCTGGCGGGAAACGGCCGTCTTGAGTCCTGAAAAACTGAAATCCAGTCCCTCCCCGCGCAACCCGACGGGGAACAGGAAAGCCTTGGGGTTCCCGGAGGCCGCCACCCTGGAGAGAGCCGGGCCGGCGGGGTACCCCAGGCCAAGGATCTTCCCGCACTTGTCGAAGGCCTCTCCCGCGGCATCGTCGCGGGTGGCTCCCAAGGCGAGGAAGGAGCCGTCGGAACGCACCTCGGTCAGCTCGGTGTGGCCGCCGGACACGGTGAGGCAGAGGAAGGGTGGACGGAGCTCGGGATGGGAGAGGCGCACCGCGGCCAGGTGACCCTCCAGATGGTTGGCTCCCCAGATCGGTTTCCCGGACTCCAGGGCCAACGCCTTGGCGAAGGAGGCTCCCACCAGGAGCGGACCCGCCAGACCGGGCCCACGGGTGAAGACGATCCCGTCCAGGTCGTCGACCGTCGCTCGCGCCGCCGCCAGGGCCTCGCGCACGATTCCCGGCAGAAGTCGGAGGTGCTCGCGGGAGGCGATCTCGGGGACCACCCCGCCGAATTCGGCGTGCGCGGCCTGGGTGTGGAGCACGTTCGAGAGAACCCGCCAACCACATACCACCGCGGCGGCGGTCTCGTCGCAGGAGGTCTCGATCCCCAGGAGAAGCATAGGGACCCCAATCTAGGAGAATCGAACATGCTATGTTGATGGTGTATGCAGGAACTGATCCTGACCGTCCAGGAATCTCCGGAGGGAGGATTGGAGGCCCGAGCATTGGGTGCCTCGATCTTCGTGCAGGGTGAAACCATGAAGGATCTCCAGGAGGCCGCCCGCGAAGCCATCCTGTGCCACTTCGAACCCGGCCAAGCTCCTCGTGTGGTTCGACTGCACCGGGTCCAGGAGGAAGTCTTCGCCCTGTGAGGCTTCCCCGGGACCTGACGGGTGACGAATTGGCAAATGCGCTGCGGATCTACGGATAGGCCGTGACTCGCCAAGCGGGCAGTCACATGCGCCTGACGACCCAGCTCGGCTGAGCACTCCGGTCTCGGGGAACGAAAAAGCCCCCCGGTCTAAATCCCGGGAGGCCCCTTCACCGCGCGAGGTGATCTCACAAATCTATGGTATCACTTTTCCGTGAGGGCCACAACACCGGGCAGCGCCTTGCCCTCCAGGAACTCCAGGGACGCGCCGCCGCCGGTGGAAACGTGGGTGACCTTCTTGGAAAGCCCGGCCTTCTTGATGGCGCTCGCGGAGTCGCCACCACCCACGATCGTGCAGGCGCCGTTGGCCGTGGCGTCGGCCATGGCTTGGGCGATGGCGAAGGTGCCCTTCGCGGACTCCTCGATTTCGAACACCCCGGCGGGGCCGTTCCACAACACGGTCTTGGCGCCCTTGATCACGTCGGAGAACGCCTTGATGGTGTCGGGCCCGATGTCGACGCCCTCCTGGTCGGCTGGGATCGCGTTCACGGACACGTACTCGGTGGGCCCCAGGGTGCGGGCGCCGAAGTCGAGTTTCGTGGTGACTAGGACGTCGGTGGGCAGCATCAGCTTGTCGCCGGCCTGGACGATCAGCTCCTTCGCCAGCTCCACCTTGTCGTTCTCGCACAGGGACTTGCCGATCTCCTTGCCCTGGGCCTTGGCGAAGGTGAAGCCCATGCCGCCGCCGATGATGAGCTTGTCGACCTTGGGCAGCATGGCGTTGATCACGTCGATCTTGCCGGAGATCTTGGAGCCCCCGATGATGGCCACGAAGGGGCGCCTGGGGTTTTCCACGGCATCGCCCAGGAAGTCGAGTTCCTTCTTCATCAGGTAGCCCGAGGCGCGGGGCAGATCGAGGCCGGTGATGGAGGAATGGTCGCGGTGGGCCGTACCGAACGCGTCGTTGACGTAGAGGTCGGCGAGCCGGGTGAGGCCGGCGCGGAACTTCGCGATGGCTTCCTTGGAAGCGGCCACCTTGGTGCCGTCCTCCAGCTTGACCTTGCCCTCCTCCTCGATGTGGAACCGCAGGTTTTCCAGGAGCAGCACATCGCCGGGCTTGAGGGAGGCCACCGCGGCCTCGACCTCGGTGCCCACGCAATCGGAGGTGCTGGCGACCGGCTTGCCGAGCAGCCTGGACAGGGCGCCGGCGACCGGAGCCATGCGGAGGCTTTCGACGACCTTGCCGTCGGGTCGACCGAGATGCGAGGCCAGGACGACGCGGGCCCCCTTCCCGACCAGGTATTGGATGGTCGGCAGCGCCGCGACCAGGCGCTTGTCGTCCTCCACCACTCCGTCCTTGAGCGGAACGTTGAAGTCCACGCGCACGAAGACGCGCTTGCCGGCGACGTCGAGATCCTCGATGAACAACTTGGCCATGAAAATCCTCGCAATAGTGTTGTTGGGCTCGGGAAGGTGGGATCGGCGGCGACGGCCGAAGAGAGAGGGAAAAGTACATCAAGCTCCCCCACCCCGTTCGGGTTCCGCCCGCTTGACCGGACCCGACTCACCGGCCCGACAACCGCGCCTCCAGAAGCCGGATGTCCAGCGCGAGGTTGCGCGACTGTCGACGCGCCTCCAATGCCCGCCACTTCCATTGGAGCGCGGTCAGGGTCGATGTCCCGGGGCTGCTCGCCCCGGACGACCGGCCCTTCGCCAGACCGCTGTCCACCGCCTTCGCGGCTTCCCGGACACCCAGGAAGGCCTTCAAGCTGTCGGATTCCGTCCAGTCGAGCTGGCCCCACCGGGCGAGGTCGGCAAGGCCGTCGAAGGCGGTGCGGCGGGCGGCGGCGAGCTCGACGGCCACGGCCGAATCCACCACGTGGCCGTACCAGGCGAGGCCCGCGGAGTCTCCCGGAGGTCGCGGAGAATTCCCCAACAGGGCCGCCGCCGTGCGGCGGGCCTGGACGGAGCTCCACCAGGAGCGCGCGAGTCCGTGCCCGGACTGGGATCCGATCCCGATCCCGTCTCCGCTGGTGCGAGCCAGCCGGATCTGGTTCCTGTAGGTGGCCGCAGCGGATTGGAACAGGGAGGGCAGCTTTCTCTGGACCAGGATCTCCTGGGCCACCCGGTCGGTGTCGTTGCGGAAGTCGATCTTCTGCCCGGCGACGTCCAGGGCGTAGCGCTCGATGACTCCGCCGATGTCGCGCAAGGCGGCCGGAGTCCAGGGATAGGCGTAGCAGGCGACGGCCTGCCGGAAGTACCCGAACGCGTCCTCCATGAGGTCCCTGCGTCGGGCGTGCGCGGCCTTGCGATCTTCCAGGCTCGCCTGTTCGAATCGGATCCGGGCGGCCTCCCTCGCGGCCAGGTCCCCGAGCCGCCAGTAGACCTCGGCCGCTTCGACGGAATCCGGCACCAGCTCTCCCTCGCCTTTCGTGAACGCGTTCGTGAGCGACTTCCAGCGATAGAGGGCCTGCGCGGTATCGCCCAGACCCAGCCATGCGCGCCCTTCCAGGATCCTGGCCTGCACCCTGGCTCCGGTGTCGGAGGCGAATTCCGTCCGCAAGGTGTCGCACAGCGGAGGGATCTCCGCGAAGCGCCCCGTCTGGGCCAGCATCAATCCTTGGGACAGGAGCGTCTGGGAGGCGTAGCCGCCCTTGGGATCGGCCTTCCACGCCGCCTTGTAGAGGGCGAAGGCGGAATCGCTTCTGCCCATGTCCTCCAGCAAACGACCTGCCCCGTACCAGAACTCGGCGGCATCCGACCGGTCTTCCATGCCCCGCGCGGCGGACGCGAGCACAGCCGCCGCCGCCGCCCGATCGGGAAGGACGGCCTCGCAGCGCGCCCGCAGGACCGTGGCTCGGAGGACCTGGGGAACGTCTTCGGCCAATGCGGCGGCTTCCCGGGCCCGTTCCGCGCAACGCTGGAACAAGGCGCGTGCGGAATCGCCGCTTCCGTCCACCGCGAAATCGGCCCCTGCGCCGAACTCCACGGCGGCCTGGGCGAGCGCCTGGTCGGCCACGCGCAATCCGCTGCCCACGGACAATCCCGCGGCGCCATCCCAATCCCCCTGGAAGAACCGCTCCATCCCGCGGCGCGCGGCCGCGGGCCGGGCGTCCACGAACGCGAGCCCGTAGAACCACTCCGGGGAATATTCCTCGTATTCGCCGGGAGGGGTCTGGGCCGCGTCGGCAAGCGCGGCCAGGAGGAGCGAACCGAGGACGACAAGACGGCGCATGGCCCGTCGAACCTAGAAATCGATGGCCTCCGGCTTCACATCCAACCGTGCCGCCGGAAGCTCGCGTGCCCTTCCCGGGTCACGAGGAGATGGTCCACCAGGCTGATCTCCAGGCTTTCCCCGATCTGCTGGATGCGACGCGTCAGTTCCCGGTCCTGCATGCTGGGCGTCAGCGACCCTCCGGGGTGGTTGTGGGCGAGGACGATTCCCGTCGCCTTCTCCCGCAGCGCCGCCTCGAACAGACGACGCGGGTACAGCACCGTGCGGGTGCGGGAACCCGCCTCGTACACCTCGCGACCCACGATGCGGCGGCCCTGGTCCAGGAAGACGGCGGAGAACCGCTCCTCCTCGGCGAGTCCGATCACCGACCGGAACCAGGGCGCCAGTTCCTCGGGATTTCCGCAGATCGGGCGTCCCCGTTCGGATTCGGCGACGAGTTCCCTGTGTATGCGCACGACCAGCGACAGCAGGGACGCCGCGTGCGGTCCGATCCCCCGGATCCTCTCCAGATCGGAGGGATCCCTGGAGAGCAGTCCCCCGAGCGACGTTCCGGACAGGATCCGACGAGCCAACGGCTTGACATCGCCGCGTGGAATCGCGTAGCAGAGCAGGACCTCCAGGAGGTCCTCGGGGAGCATGGCTTCCAGACCTCCCCGCATCACTCTCCGCCGCAGGCGGGAACGATGGCCTTCGCCCGGCGATGGTTCGCGAAACGGGACCGGTGCGGACTCGACCTGCGCTTGAACTGGCATGCCCACGTATCGTGCAATGTTCGGACCAACGCATGATGGCTAGTTTTGACGGATGCGAATCCGGTTGATCTGCTTCGGGCGCTTGGCTCCACGCAGTCTGAAACCTGCTGTGGACGACTACACGGAGAGGCTGCGTCGGGTGTGCCGGCTGGAACTGGAGGAGATTCCGGAACAACAAGGCCCGTCCGCATTGGAAAAGGAGGCGGCTCTGGTCCGAAAGCGTTGGGAAGGGTTGGCCGTGCGGATCAGCATGGACAGCCGCGGCGAAACCTGGACCTCCGAGCGCTGGGCGAGCGAACTGGAAAGCTGGCGACGCGATTCCCCCCATGTGGCCATGGCCCTGGGTTCGGCGGACGGGCTGCATTCCGGCATCCTGGAAGAATCCAGACGCGTTTCCTTGGGGCCGGCCACATTGCCGCATTCGCTCGCGAGACTGGTCCTGCTGGAACAGATCTACCGCGCGCACACCCAGGTCCTGGGGCACCCCTACCACCTGGGGCATTGACTTGGCGACTGCCCATTGCGGCGATTTTCGTTGATCGAACCCGTTCGGAGGTCGTGTTGATCCGCTGGTCGTTGAAATGGTTCCGCAATCTGACCCGCTGGGTCTTCTTCCACAAGCCCCGGCAGAGCCTAGCCGAGATCGGAATCCTCTGGAGAGTCCAAGTCCTGTTGCGCCTGCTCCCCCGGGAGTCCACGCGCGCCTTCGCGGCGACCCTCGTCCTGGGCGCCGTCTGCGGCATCGTCACCGTGGCGTTCCACGGAAGCCTGGAATGGGCCAGTTACAAGGTGGGATTTCTCCTGCGCGAAATTCCTTCTCGCTACGGGGCCTTCGGCATCATCCTGGTTCCCGCCCTGGCGGCCTGGCTCGCTGGCGTACTGCTCGTGCGCTCCAAGCTCCCGGCGGCCGGTTCGGGGATCCCGCAGGTGAAGCTCGCATATCACGGACTGGGACCGGTCCATGGGCTGCGCGTCGGGGTGGTGAAGTTCGTGCTCTGCGTGATCCAAGTCGGAGGCGGAGCATCCCTGGGTCGGGAGGGGCCCACGGTACAGATCTGCGCCGCGCTGGCTCCGCCCGTGCTCAAGCTGTTCGCCCTCCCCAAGGCCTTCCTGCGAAGGTTCCTGCCCGTCGCGGCGGCCGCGGGCATCGCCGCCGCATTCAACACGCCCATCGCCGCGGTGACCTTCGCCATGGAGGAGCTGATGGGCTCGTCCACCCCGATGGCGATGACCGGGCTTGTTGTGGCCGCCGCGATTGCCGCCATCCTGGAAAAGCTCCTGCTCGGCGGGCACCCCCTCTTCAGCGCTCCGGCCTGGACCTTCGACAGCCTCGCTTCCCTCCCCTCGTTCCTGATCCTGGGCATCCTGGGCGGATTCCTGGGCGTGCTCTTCCACCGCTGGCTCCTGGACCTCCGCGCCAAGTTCCAATCGTTGCGACGACTCCCGATCCCACTCCAGATGGCCCTCGGAGGCCTGATCACGGGCGTGGCCATCTGGATCGGGACCGCGTTCCTGGGCAACGACGGCATCGCCGGCCCGGGTTACGCCCTCCTGGAGGCGAGCCTCCACGAACGGCTTTCCCACGGCCAGACCCTGGGTCTTCTCCCACTGAAGGTCCTGGCGACTCTCGCCAGCTACTGCAGCGGCGGCGTGGGGGGGATCTTCTCGCCGGTCCTGGCCATAGGGAGCCTGCTGGGATCGCTGGTGGGCTGGCTCCAGAAGGATCTCCCCTGGGCGGACGCCACTCCGCTCGGCGCCTTCGCCCTCGTGGGGATGGGCACCTTCTTCGCCTCCGTGATCCAGGCTCCCATCACATCCGTCCTGATCCTGTTCGAGCTCACGGGCAACTACGGACTCATCCTCCCGCTGATGCTCGCCAACATGGCGTCGTTCCTGATCGCGAGGAAGTTGAATCCGGTGCCCATCTACGACGCCTTGCTCCTGCAGGACGGCGTCGACCTCCACGCCAGCACCGAAACCCACCATCTGACCGTGGGAGATCTGTGCGATGGAGAGCTCGTCCGTTTTCCCTCCTCCACCCGCGTGTATTCCTTCTGGCTGGAGGGAGGCTCGCTTCCCTGCGTCGTGGAGGAAGAGGACGGTACCTGCCTGGGCATCGTGGACGAAGTGCCGGACAGTCCCGATCCGGAGCTGATGCTGAGGGATTTCCTGCGCACCCGCGTCAGCCTCCGCGAACAGGATCCTGTCTTTCCCGCCCTTTCCCTCCTGTCCCAACAAGGACATCCATGGCTTCCCGTGGTGGACAAATCCGGAAAGGCCGTTGGCATCTTCGGCACCCGAGAAGCCTTGGCCAGGCTCTCCGAGGAAGGTTACAGGACGGGTTGAACCGGGTCACCCCGCCAGGGCGAAAAGACCAAGCATCGCGAGCGACCATTCCCCGGCGGGATGGACCAGTTCACCGGGCAGCGCGGTCAGGAAAACCTGCACGCACCCGACGGCAGCCAACCCCAACCATCGGCTCGCGTGCTGGGGATGGAACACGGCGGCGCATCCGAGTCCGACCACGGCGGCGGCGATGGCCGCCCCGCGCAGGACGAATCCCGGGAGGAGACCGTGGTCGGCCTCGGCCTCGGCCTCCACCAGGGCGTAGGATTGGAGATTGATCAGACCCACGACGGCGAGCAGGGTCGCCCCCATGGCCACCTCCCCGCGTGCGCTCGGGCCACAGACGCACCAGGCGGGGATCGCGAGTCCGGCAGCCCACCCCACCGCGGCCATCAGCCGCTTGGCCGGACCGCGCAGGCCCAGCTTCAGGCCGACGAAGTAGAGCACCTGGTAGAGGGCCACCACGGAACCCGCCTCCCAGGCAAGGGAAGGAAGGAACCTCAAGGAGACGGCTCCGGCGAAGGTCGCGGCGATCGCGTACCCGGCCAGGAGCCTGCGATGGCCAAAGTACCGGAGGCGACGGGGGGTGGATCGGGGATCGGTCGCACGGGCGTCCAGCAGGTGGTCGAGGTTGTAGACCACCAGCACTCCGGCCGTCAGGCTCGCGAGGACTGGAACTCCCGCCCGCCCGCCCGGGACCAGGCCGACCAGGAACAAGGCGGATCCCACGACGCCGGCGACGACATCCAAGGAGACGGTCTCGAGGGCGAACAGCACACCAAGGAAGGGATGGGTGGTTGGCTCCAGGGGACGGACCGGCGTTCCGGAACATTCCATCGGGCACAGGATACCAATCCGGGAACGGATCCGCGTCGCCTGCGGACGGGATGCCTTGCGGCGAACCACTCCCGCTTCAGGCCTTGCGGGCCACGAGCAGGAAAATCGGATAGCGCCGTTCCCGGCCATCGGATTCGCGGTGGATCTCGAAGACCGTGTCGATGTCCACGACATGGAATCCCGCACCTTGCACATCGCGAACCAGATCCGGCCTGTCGAACCCGCGATGTATCCCACCGGTTTCCAACCCGTGGAACGATCCGTCCTCGGAATCGAGGTCCGCGATGCAAAGCCACCCTCCTTCCTCCAGCGATTCCCAGGCGGACAGGAGGAACCCCTCGACGTCCGGTATGTGGTGCAGGGCCATCTGGAGAAAGACGAGATGGAAGGAACCCCCGATCGGTTCCGTCCCAAGATCCACCCGCAACGCCTGGATGTTCTCCGCTTTGGCGGCCTCGATCTTCGCCCCCAGGACGTCGATCATGCCCTGCGAAGGATCGGTGGCCACCACGGTACCCAGGTCGTCGTGGAGGGCGAAGGAAAGAAGACCCGTGCCGCAACCGACCTCGAGTGCACGCATGGTCCGCGAGAGGGGTACCAGGGAGCGGATGGCCCGGGCGATGGCCCAGGTCCGCTCCGAATGGCCGGGATTCGATTCCCACGTCGCGGCTTCCGCATCGAAATCGTCCATGGATCCCCCCATAGAAAACCGGAACAACGGACTATGGAGGGAAATTTCCGAAATCCGGCACCGCCCGGCGAATCCCCGGCGCGACCGTCACATGTGGGCGATGATGTTGTCTCCGAACTCCGAACACCTGATCTGCGTCGCGCCATCCATCTGCCTGGCGAAATCGTAGGTCACGCGCTTGGAGTGGATGGCTCCCGAAAGCCCCTTGTTGACCATGTCGGCAGCTTCCGTCCAGCCCAGGTACCGCAGCAGCATTTCACCGGAAAGCACCACCGACCCGGGGTTCACCTGGTCCTTGTCCGCGTACTTCGGGGCGGTGCCGTGGGTGGCCTCGAAGATGGCGTGGCCGGTCACGTAGTTGATGTTGCCTCCTGGGGCGATGCCGATGCCTCCCACCTGCGCGGCCAGGGCGTCGGAGAGGTAGTCGCCGTTGAGGTTCAGGGTGGCGATGACGTCGAAATCCTCCGGGCGCGTGAGCACCTGCTGGAGCGTGATGTCGGCGATGGAATCCTTGATCACGAGCCCCGCCCCGCGCTTCCCCTCCGGAATCCTGCACCACGGACCGCCGTCGACGAGCTCGGCGCCGAAGGCCATCCGCGCGACCTCGTAGCCCCAGTCGCGGAAGGCGCCCTCGGTGAACTTCATGATGTTTCCCTTGTGCACCAGGGTGACCGACTTTTTCCCCTCGCGGATG
>CAYXXL010000075.1:0-11077 GCA_964469025.1 uncultured Fibrobacteria bacterium | reverse complement strand
CCGTCCAGACCGCCTGGCACGACGCGCTTGGCCGCTGCCTGGTGGAGTCGCGCCAGGATCGTTGCACCGACAGCCTTTGGCCGGGAACCAAGTACGTGCTGCTGGGGAACCTTTCCCGGCTGCCGGACACGGTGGACCCGCGGTCGAAGAAGGACATGGAGTGGGTGATCCGGCGCCCTCTCACCCGGGATGTGGCCGTGGCCGCCGAGCTCCACGCCTACCGGACGCTTCCCGGCGCCCTTCCCGACGTGCGTCCCTGGTACCACTGCGTCATCGCCCCGGATCTGACTTGGAAATCGACCATCCAGCTCCTGATCGCGCTGCGGCGGGCGGGCATCGATCTCAACACCGTCGAACTCCAATAGGCCGAAACTTTTGTAAAGTACCGTGCCGTCCTTCCTCCCGAATGGAGAATGCATGGCAAAGAATCTGCGTCGCTGGTTGGAGAACCTGCTCGCGCACGCGAGTGTCGAGATCGACGGAAACCATCCCTGGGACATGCGGATCAAGGACGATTCCGTACCGGACAGGATCGCGTCCCAGGGCAGCCTGGGCCTGGGCGAATCCTACATGGAGGGTCTCTGGGAATGCGACGACCTGGAGGGGTTCTTCGACAGGGTCCTCTCGTCGCAGCTGCACACCAAGATCCGTCCGAACTTCGCGATCCTCGCCTACGCGGCCAAGGCGAGGCTTCTGAACCTCCAGTCGCGCCGGAACTCCCTCAAGGTGGCCGAGATCCACTACAACCTCGGGAACGACTTCTACGAGGCCATGCTGGATCCGTGGATGCAGTACACCTGCGCCTACTGGGAAAACGGCGCCAAGACCCTGGAGGAAGCCCAGGAGGCGAAGCTGGACCTGGTGTGCCGGAAATTGGACCTCAAGCCCGGCGAGCGCGTCCTGGAGCTGGGCTGCGGCTGGGGAGGATTCGCCCGGTTCGCGGCGAGCCGCTACGGGGTGGAGGTGGTGGCGCACAACATCTCCGTGGAACAGGTCGAGTGGGGCAGGGAAAAATGCAAGGGTCTGCCGGTGGAGATCCGGCTCTCCGACTACCGCGACGCCACGGGGGAATTCGACAAGGTGGTGTCCATCGGGATGTGCGAGCATGTGGGTTGGAAGAACCTCCGTCCCTTCGTGCAGCTCGTCCACGACAGGCTGAAGCCCGGAGGCCGGTTCCTGCTCCACACCATCGGAGGGATCCGGGCCGCGAAGGACCTGGAGCCGTGGCTGGAGAAGTACATCTTTCCCGGAGCCGTCCTCCCCTCCCCCGCGATGCTCGGGAAGGCGGTGGACGGGATCTTCGTGCTGGAGGACTGGCACAACTTCGGGGAGAGCTACGATCGCACCCTGGTGGAGTGGCGCAAGCGTTTCGAGGCGTCGTGGCCCCGCTTCGCGGACCAATACGGGGAACGGTTCCGCCGCATGTGGATCTACTACTTGGCTTGCTCCGCGGGCACCTTCCGGAGCCGGTACAACCAGCTGTACCAACTGACCCTCTCCAAGGGCGGAATCCGCGGCGGCTGGAGAGCGGTCCGTTAGGGAACAGGCGCCCCCCCGGGGGGCGCGATCTTTCGGAATTTGTAAAGTTGCGACCTCCAATCATCGGAGGCTACGACGAAAAACTCCCTCAAGCAATGGGCAACGGACCTTCTGGCCCTGGTGGACGTGCGGCTGGACGGCAGTCGCCCCTGCGACATCAAGTTGAACGACGACCGCGCGCTCTCGAGCGTCATGTCCAGGGGCAGCCTGGGCCTGGGCGAAGCCTACATGGACGGTTTGTGGGACTGCGAAGCCCCCGACCAGCTCTTCGACCGGATCCTGTCCGGACGGATCCATCGGAAGGTCCGGCTGAACGCCAATTTCGTCGCCCAGGTGGTGAAGGCGCGACTGCTCAACATGCAGAGCCGCAGCAAGTCCCTGGAAGTGGCGGAAGTCCACTACAACCTGGGCAACGACTTCTACGAGGCCATGCTGGACCCGTGGATGCAGTACACCTGCGGGTATTGGCAGAACGGCGCCAGGACCCTGGAGGAAGCCCAGGAAGCGAAGCTGGACCTGGTCTGTCGGAAATTGGACCTCAAACCCGGCGAACGGGTCCTGGAACTGGGCTGCGGTTGGGGAGGATTCGCCCGGTTCGCGGCCTCCCGGTACGGCGTCGAGGTGGTGGGGTACAACATTTCGGTGGAGCAGGTCGCCTGGGCGCGCGCGAAGTGCGAGGGGCTGCCCGTGGACATACGCCTGTCCGACTACCGCGACGCCACCGGCGAATTCGACAAGGCCGTTTCCATCGGGATGTGCGAGCACGTGGGCTGGAGGAACCTGAAGCCCTTCTGCAAGCTGGTCCACGACAGGCTGAAGCCGGACGGAGTGTTCCTGCTGCACACCATCGGCGGCTTCGAGATCTCCCGCGAGCTGGACTCCTGGATGGACCGCTACATCTTTCCGGGCGCCTTCATGCCTTCGCCGGTGCAGATCGCGGGCGCCTTCGACAAGCACTTCATCCTCGAGGACTGGCACAATTTCGGCGTCGACTACGACCGCACCCTCATGGCCTGGAACGAAAACTTCGAGGCCGCCTGGCCCCGCTTCGCGGAACGATACGGCGACCGCTTCCACCGGATGTGGCGCTACTACCTCATGTCGTGCGCGGGAACGTTCCGCAGCCGCTACAACCAGCTCTTCCAACTGGTGCTGTCCAAGCGGGGAATCCGGGGCGGATGGAGGACCACCCGATGACCCAGGGCCTGTTCCGCAGCCGGTCCGAACACGACGCGCAGGTGGAAGCCCTGGTGCAGGCGGCCCGTTCGCGCGCGGGAACCCAACTGCGCCTGGCCAAGCGCACCTCCAACCTTTTCCGCGAACGCGCGGCCCACAAGGGCGGTCGCCTGGCGGTGAGGGGCCTGGACAAGACGATTTCCGTCAGTCCCGACGGGGTGGCGGACGTCCAGGGGATGGCGACCTTCGAGGACTTCGCCGACGCCTGCCTGGTCCACGGGCATGTCCCTCCCGTGGTCCCGGAACTCAAGACGATCACCATCGGCGGGGCGGCCACGGGGATCGGGATCGAATCGTCCTCGTTCCGGCGCGGCTTCGTGCACGAGACCGTGGAGGAGATGGACATCCTCTGCGGGGACGGCATGGTGCGCACCTGCCGTCCGGACGGTCCCGACTCCGACCTCTTCCACGCCTTCCCCAACTCCTACGGGACCCTCGGCTACGCCATGCGGCTTCGCGTGCGCCTGGACAAGACTCTGCGGAACGTGCGCCTGGCCTACCGGAAATTCGACGACCCCGAGCCCTTCCTTTCCGCCATGGCCGAGACCTGCCGGGAAGGGCGGGAGGCCCCCTCCCGGGGCGGCCCCGACTTCGTGGAAGGCGTCGCCTTCGGTCCAGGCGAATACGTGCTCTCCACGGGCTGGCGCACCGACGACGACGGCCCCACGTCCCCCATCGCGGGAAAGGTCCCCTACTTCAAGACGCTGCGCACGAAGGAAACGGATCTGTTGACCGCCCGCGACCATCTGTGGCGCTGGGACGCCGACTGGTTCTGGTGTTCCCGGCCCCTTGGGTTCCAGAAACCCCTTGTCCGCGCCCTGGTGCCGCGCAGGTACCTGCGGTCCACCACCTACATGGCGATCCTGAAATTCTACCGGCGCCACCGGCTCGAACAGCGGATCCACGCGGTCCGCAGGCTCCTGGGCCTTCCCTTCAACGGCGAAGAACCCGTGATCCAGGACGTGGAGATCCCGTTGGAGAACAGCGCCGAATTCCTTCGCTTCTACTGGAAGACGCTGGACATCCGGCCCCTGTGGATCTGTCCGGTGCGGCCTCTCCCCTCCATCCGTCCCTGGACCCTCTACGACCTGCCCGGCTCCCTGCACCTGAATTTCGGGTTCTGGTCGGCGGTCGAAACGCGCGAGGATCTTCCCCAGGGGCACTTCAACCGCCTGCTGGAACGCGAGGTGGTGCGGCTTTCGGGCCACAAGTCGCTCTATTCCTCGTCCTATTTCGAGGAAGACGAATTCTGGCGGATCTACAACGGTCCGGCCTACCGCGACCTGAAGGCGAAATACGATCCCGACGACGCGCTGCCGGACCTCTTCGAAAAGACGGTGCGGGGCAGGTAGGCGTTCACTCGAAACGGAATCCGACCACTCCCAGGCGGAATTCCTGCCCGGGTCGCAGCACGGCGAAGGGCACCCGTTCGTCGCCGCAGAAGAGGCCGTTCACCGAGCCGTTGTCCGCCGCGTAGAGCGACCCGTCCGGGAGCAGCTTCACGACCGCGTGATGCCGGGAAATGTGCGGATCCGGCACGGGGATTTCGTTCTGGTTGTCCCTGCCGAGACGGAGAACCTTGCCCTGGGGGAGCAGCACCCTGGTGGTCAGAAAGGCCAGACTGGACATGGAACCAAAGATACCTGGTCCCTGTTCACCTCTGGCACGTCGGGCAGTGGACCGTTCCCCTGGCGGCCACCACGCCGGCGACGAGATCCGCCCCGCAACGCAGGCAGGGAAGCCCCGCGCGACCGTATACCCGCAGATCCTCCGCGTTCGTCCCCATGGCTCCGTCCGCACCCACGAAGTCCCGGAATGTGGTCCCCGAATTGCGGATCCCTCGCTGCAAGGCCTCCAGGACGGACGCCGCCAATCCGTCCCGAGCGCGTCCCGAGAGGCGGCCGGAACGGGTGGATGGTCGGATTCCGGCCTCGAAACAGGCTTCGTCCGCGTAGATGTTCCCCACTCCCGCCACCACGGTCTGGTCCAGGAGAACGGCCTTGACGCTCCTCGCCCCGAAACGGCCCGCGAGAACCCGGGAGAGCGCGACCGCGTCCAGGGAGAGCGCGTCCGGCCCCAGCCGGTCCAGCCGCGGGTGTCCGGAAAAACCCCACCCCGGTACCAGCAGCAGCCTTCCGAACCTGCGCGGATCGCGGTACAGGAACTGTCCGCCCGATCCGCACTCCAGCACCACGTGGGTATGGACGTCCACCGGATGCGGGCCCAGGCTCCTGCGGTATCCGGACGCCAGGCGCACGAATCCCTCGACGAGTCCTTCCCCGTTCCCCCGGAACGTGAATTGCCCGCTCATGCCCAAATGGACCACCAAGGTCCGTTCCCCCGCGCCGCAGGACATCCGGATCAGGAGATATTTCCCGACCCGATCGAATCGCACCAGGCGCGAAGGACCCAAGGCGGAAAGGTCCCCGGCGCTGCAATCCTCCAGGATCCCGGGGTGGAAGACGGTCCATCCGACGACGACCTCGCCGACGGCCCTCCGCTCCAGTCCACGTCGTACGGTCTCCACCTCGGGAAGTTCGGGCATCGCTGCGAAACGATACAAGGCCACCTACCTTTTCGCCACCGTGGACAGCACCAGACTCCTGTTTCCGTTCGGACGGTTCTGGCTCGACAGCCTCCGCTTCGACCGGTCGGACGAACTTCGCGACGGACCCACGGTATTCGCCTGCTGGCATCGCGATCTGGTTGCCGCTTCCGCCTTCTTCCGGGCCAAGCCCGTGTCGGCGTTGGTCTCGTCGAGCAGGGACGGCGAAGCCTTGGTCCGGCTCCTGTCCGGAAGCCGATTGACCTTCATCAGGGGCTCGAGTTCCACCGGCGCGGTTTCCGGAGCCAAGGCTTGCCTGAACGTCCTTTGGGCCGGGCGCGCGGTGGCCACCACCTGGGACGGACCCAAAGGGCCGGCCGGCATCCCCAAGCCGGGCCCTGCCTGGATGGCGCGGATGTCGCGTTCCCCGTTGATCCCGCTGCGATTCTCCTACGGAAACCATCTGAGGCTCGGCGACTGGTCCAGGATGATCGTTCCGCTTCCCTTCACCCGGATCCGGGTGGAAGCGGGTCCCGCCCAGGTGGCGGCTTGACCAGGAACCGACCTCTCGCCGTCGGGGCCGCCATCCTGGCCTTGGGCTGGACGGTCTCCATCACGGCGTTGCTGGCGGGATGGCGTTCCACCCTCACCCGTTCGCAGCGGGAGATCCTGGACCTTCGCGCCGGGCTCGCCGCCCAGGTCCTCGGTGCCTGTTCCGAGCGCAACCACGGCCCGTGTCCCGCCGACTCGGCGCGTTGGACCCTGGGCGACAGCCGGGACCTGACCGCGAAGATCGAACCGGAATCCCTGCGGATCCTTCCCGACGGGGCGGCTCCCGAGGAAAGGTTCGTCCCTTCCCGGAACGCCTCGTGCCTGGTCGCCGAGCGGGAGATTCCCGGGAACCGGGTCATTCGTCTGGAACTCCCCACCGGCCGAGGCTATCTGCCGCGATCCGCATGGACGCTTTCCGGCATCTCGGCTGCCTTGGGCACCCTGCTCCCGTTGGGCTTGCTGTTGGGACTGTTGCGGCGCGAGCGCCTGCGCACTTCCTACCTGGTGGAAGTCGCCCGGTCCGTCGATCAAGGCCGATCTCCCCCGCCCCCGCCCGCGGGGATCCCAGGCGAAGACGCCCATCTGGTCGCCACCTTGGGCGCCGATCTTCGCCGACGCAGGATCCTGGCGCGGTGGGAGGAGAGGAGGATGGGCCGACTCCTGGAGCCGCTGTCCGAGGGGATTGTCCTGCTGGACGGCCAATTGCGCGTGGTCGCCTGCAACGCTTCCGCCGCCACGGCCCTGGAATTCAGGGTTCCCAAGGCCGCCGCCCGGGGACGGCCCCTGGTATCCCTGGCCTCCGACCTCGGGTTCCTGGACGACCTCCGCCGCGCGGTGGGACGTCGGCTTCCCGCCAATTTCGAGATGGAGCGGTCCGGCCGCATCCACTGGGTGCGGCTCTGGCCCGTTCCCGCCGACGCGGAAGGCAACGGATGGCTGGTGTCCCTGCAGGACGCGACCGACCGCCGTCGCGCCGAACGGCTCCAGGCGAGGCTGGTCTCCGACGCCTCCCACGAATTCAAGACCCCGCTCACCTCCATCCGCGGCTGGACGGAAACCCTGCTGGAGGACGAAAATGACGATTTCCGTCGCAGCGCCCTCGAACGGGTCGTGCTGGGGACCCGGCACCTGGAGGAGGTCGTCAGCGATCTCCTCGACCTGGGCCGCCTCGCCGAGGCGCCGGATCGCCGGATGGAAGTCGTTCCCGTGATGGAGGTCTGCAAGGAGGCCATCGCGACCCTGGACCGCCAGGCGGAGTCCAAGCGGACCCGGATCGTGCTGGACGGCCCGGACACGGCCTCCGTGCAGGCGCACCGGGGCCACCTGGTGCGCGCCATCCTGAACCTGCTGTCCAACGCGGTGCGGTACTCGCCGGTCGGGCAATCCGTGACGGTTTCCGTCAAAGGCGTCGGGGACGAATGGCACATCGAGGTCCGGGACCGCGGTCCCGGAATCCCGGAGGAGTTCCTGCCCCACCTGTTCGAGAGGTTCTACCGCGCCGACCACGGCCGTTCCCGCGATCTGGGGGGCACGGGCCTCGGGCTCGCCATCGTGAAGGAAACCGCCGAAACGCACGGAGGAAGGGCGGAGGTGGAGAGCGTCCCGGGCGAAGGCGCCACGTTCCGCATCGTCCTGCGCCGGGGTGCGGCGTAGGGGCGATTCATGAATCGCCCAATGGCGGATCGCGGCGCAGGACGAGGCCGTCAATGGTATGATGGAACCATGTTCTGGACCCTCGGAGGATGGTATCTGATCTGCCTCGAATCCCTCGCTTGCGCGACCTTCGCCTGGGCGCGGTGGTTCGACCCGGATCTAGGTTCCGGATCGGGGTTCTGGATCGCGGGGATCGGAACCATCCTTTTGGGGATCTTCGCCCTGACCTTCCACATCGTCGGCCTGTTCTGGAGCCCCGACCGTCACCCCGTACGCCAGATCCTCCACGCGCTCATCGGAGTGGCGGTGGCGGCCGTCGCCGTGTACGGACTGGGTCCGTTCGGCCAGGCCGCGTTCCTCAGGCTCGCGGTGACCGGCAGCCTCTAGCGGAGATCGCCGGGTCCAATCCCCCCAGCCCCGGGAACCGGTCTACAACCGCGGTTGCTCCGGAAGCAGGAACGATCTCGGGTCGACGGGCTGGCCGTCCAGGAACACCGCGTAGCTCACCTGGGGGCCCGTGACCTTGCCCGATTCGCCGGACAGTCCCAGGACCTGACCGCGGACCACGGGTTCATCTTCCTTCACATCCACCCGCGAAAGATGGCCGTAGAACGTGATGCAGCGCTCGTCGTGGCGGATTTCCACGAACTTGCCCCACCGGGCCTGAGACCCGACGGACGCCACCGTCCCCGCCCCCGTGGCCCACACGGGAGTTCCCACCGGCGTGCTCCAGGAAAGTCCTGGGAATTCGATGTGCCGTCCCGTGAACGGATCCAGCACGGGTCCGAACTGCTCGACCAGGGGTTCGTCGGCCCGCACCGGCCGGATGGTGGGGAGTCTTCCGGTTTCCGCGGGATGCCGCTGGAACCAGTCTTCCATGGCATCGTAGCCTTCCCGGATCCGGCGCGCCTTGGCGAGCATCTCGCCGACGTCGGGGAGCTCCTCCTCGACCGGGGCGTTGGTCTCCTGGTCGTTGGGCATGCCGGCGAGTTCGCGCACGGTCTCCATTTCCTTTTCGGGCATCCGCACGGCGGTGGAAACCTCATCCAACCCCTTCCTTGCGGTCGCCAATTCGCGATCGAGACGCTGGTTTCTTCGTTCCAATCGCTCCAGGCGTTCGCGCAACTGCACGGGAGACCACCGTCCGCTCCAGAGGATGGCGAGCAGGATCGCGACCGACAAGAACAACCCCGCGGGCGAAAAAAACGCCCACAAGGGAACCTTCGCGGTCCGAGGCTTTCCATCGTCGGAAAGCCAAGTCAGATGCAACGCCTTCATCTTCGGATCATGGAACGTAACTTTCGCCACAGCCATGGGCATCCTTTCCGTCCTCGTCCACCTCGCGCTTTTGTGCGCGCTCTCGCCCACGGAGGTCCGACAAGACCTGGACGCGCATCCCTGGCGTCCGGTCCCCGCGGCACCGGTGGCCGCCGAATCCACCACAAGCGCGGCACCCGTTCCATTCTCCGTACCCGCGGCCGGGACCGCCGCGACCCCTGGGAAGACGGTTCCCCCGACTGGAGCCTGGCAACTCCAGCTGGGCGCTCTCGCGAGCCCGGAAGCGGCTGGTTCCGAGAAGAATCGACTGGAGAAGATCCTGGGCGCGGGCAGCGTCCAGATCGTGCTGGAAAGCGGCGTCCGCAAGCTTCGCTACGGCCGGTTCGCGTCCAGGGCCGAGGCGGATTCCGTCGGCGTCGCCCTGAAGGCCAAGGGCGTGGCGGCCTTCGCGACCATGCAGCCCTGAGAGGGGCGGTTCTCGGCTTTCCGGGTCCGCGCCACGAAGGCCTGCCTCGGTGCCCGGAACTAGCTTTGCGCCCCTATGAGCCACGTGATCATCGTCGGCAATGTCGCTGAAGACCCGTTTGCCATCGACGTAGGGCACTCCTTCGGACAGGAAGCCGACCTTTCCGACATCGTCTCCCTCAAGACCTTCGCCAACGGGGAATTCTGCCCCCGGTTCATCGCCGAAGAGCAGGACCTGACCCGGATCGGGGAGAAGCTCGAAGGCACCACGGTGGTGATCGTGTCGGTGAACAGCCACAACCACAGCCGCCAAACCCTTGCCATGCGCACCTTCCTGATCGCCCGCGCGGCCAAGGACAACGGCGCCGGGAAGGTCGTCCTGGTGGAACCGGACCTGTTCTTTTCGGCGCAGGACCGCGGGCCGCGTCCCGAGCACGGACGCACCGCCCATCCTCGGGACCTCAAGGACTTCAAGAAGTTCGACGGCCAGCCGTTCAGTTCCCTGCTCTACGCGCAGCTCCTCAAGACCTCGGGGGTGGATGCCGTCTTCACGGTCCACAACCACAGCCGGTCGGTGCAGGACGTCTTCCGTTCCATCTTCGGCGGCGACTTCCACAACCTGCGGCCCTCCGAACTCTACGCCCATTACCTGAAGCACTCGGACATGGTGGAACCCGGACGCGACGGTTCCAACCTGATCCTGTGCGCACCGGACAAGGGCGCGGTGGAGTTCGTCGAAAACATGCAGCAGGCCATCGGGATGCCGGGCCTCGGGCTCTGCATGATGTCCAAGGAACGCACCGGAGAACGCCAAGTGGACATCCAGGTGTCCGTGGATTCGCCCATCCCCCTGGAAGGACTGGCCGGCAAGGACATCGTGGTGTTCGACGACATGGTCCGCACGGGCTCCACCATCGTCCAATGCTGCCGGGCGCTGCGCCAGGGCAGTCCCCGCCGCGTCCTGTTCTGCGTGAGCCATTTCTATTCGAGCCAGGAGGGCCGGGAAAACATGGCCTCCAACGCCATCGACGAGATCCTCACCCTGAACACGCTGCCCACCATCCTGAACCGGGACACCCAGGGTCGGCTGCGACACAAGCTGGTGGTCCTGAAGATCGAGAAATGGATTTCCAGGTACCTGCTGGACTACTTCGGGAAGGACGTCGGGAAGCTGCGCGACGACTTCTATTCTTCGGACATGTCGTCCAAGAACCCCCGCTGGAAACCCGCCGCCCGAGCCTGACAGAAGTCCCGTGTTCCGCTCCAGCCGGACCATCCGGGCGATCAATGCGGTGGCGCGCGGGACAACGCATCAACACTTCCTTATATTTTGATGCATTGTTCGCTGGACACTTTTCCGGCGAGTGTGGTTCCAAATCGCCTCTCGAAGGAATTCTTCCCATGGCCCGTCGTCTTTTCACATCCGAATCCGTTTCCGAAGGCCACCCCGACAAGGTGTCCGACCAGATTTCCGATGCGGTCCTGGACTTCTGCCTTTCCCACGATCCGGACAGCCGCGTGGCCGTGGAAACCCTCTGCACGACGGATTTCGTCTGCGTCGCCGGCGAGGTCACCACGCGCGCGCCCCTCACCCGCACGAACATCGACGCCCTGGTCCGGTCCGTCATCCGCGAGATCGGTTACGTGGACCCCACCATCGGGTTCGCCGCCGACTCCGCCCAGATCGACATCCGCATCCACAGCCAATCGCCCGACATCGCCCAGGGCGTGGACGCCAAGGCCGCGGACGGCAAGGACACGGCCGAGCAGGGGGCCGGAGACCAGGGGCTGATGTTCGGGTACGCCAAC